>CAZRMT010000004.1:0-32783 GCA_964601265.1 uncultured Christensenella sp. | reverse complement strand
GCCGTTATCACGATTGAAATAGGGGATACGTTTGAATAAAGCGAAGATACAGCCGAAATTTCCATAACTAAAGAGTATACTCGAACTAAGCGTTTAACGTTTTTAAGAATTTTACCTGTTAGTCTACAATATTTGTTTTTTACCGTTCCGTCTTTAAAATCGGTTATAATACAAAAAAAGATTAAATAAGCAAACGTCATCAACGATAAGCATCCGTATAGAATTACATACCAAAGTTTAAAATTATGTAAACAATTATCAATGATTTGGTAAATGGTATGCGTTAAATAAACTATTTGTGTAAGTATTATGCGAATAACGTCATAACGTTTTAATTCTCTTACGGTTTCTTTTAAAGCAATTTGCGTACATTCAAACATTTTGACCTCACGATAATAAAATATATCTTTTTTTTGAAAATGTCAAATTTTATATAGATAAAAAGCAGAACGCTATTGACTTATATAATAAAATATTATATAATATAAAAGATTTTTAACCAAGAAACAATTTGGAGGTAAGAATAATGAGAAAATTTTCATTGCTTTTATTAACTTTCATTCTTTTGATAACGTCTTCATTGTTTATTACAGGCTGTGGCGGATGTAGTACAAAAAGCTATAACGTGGCAGTAACTTGTACGCCCGAAGAAGGCGGTACCGTTACAGGCGACGGAAACTATAAAAAAGGAAAAACTTATACTTTATTAGCTCAACCAAACGAAGGCTATGATTTTGAAGGATGGTACATGAACGAAGAAATAATTTCAGATAGCACAGAATTCGTTGGAACCATGGGAACTTCTAACATTGTTTTAGTTGCTAAATTTACTTCTAAAACACCTAAAAAAGAACAAAAAAAGTTAACGATAAAATACGTTGATGATTTAGGTGCAAAGGTTGCCGACGATTATACTTTAACAAAAAATAAAGGGGAGAGTTATTCTGTACCCGTAAATACAATAATCGGATATACTGTCGATAAATCTACGGTTAGCGGACATCTTAACGAAGATACAACTGTAACCGTTACGTATACGAGAAAACAATATAATCTAATATTAAACTATGTTAACAAAAGTGGCAATTCTTTAATACAGGCGGAAGAGTATACGTTGAAGTATGGTGATTCTTACTCGTATAACGTTGGAACAAAGGTTGATTATCACTCAACTCCAACCACAACAATAACAGGAAAAATCGATAAAAATAATAGCGATTTATCTTCTCAATTAAACAATACGACTATTAATTTATACATCGAATATACGCCTAATACATATACTATAAACTTTTTACTTGTTGACGAAGAAGGAAGCCCGATTGAAGGCGCCGAAATGCCATCGGAAACAAAAAATTATTTGGAGAGTTTCAGCTTTACTCCGATAGATATTTCGGGATACGAAAAAGATAATTCTATAGAAGGCTCGATTACAGTAACGGATAGTTTTGTCGGAGCCCAATTAAGTGAGGGTAAAAATGAATTCACTATAACTTTTAGATACGTATCTTTAAATAAACCGAGAAATATTTCAATAAAGTTTGTAGACGTTAATAATAACACTATAAAAGAGAGTTCGTCTATATCAAAAAAAATCGGCGAATCATTTAGTATTGTTATTGACGATATAGCCGATTATGATTTAAATTCGTCAAAAATGAGCGAAGTTTACGGCACCGATTTTAATCCTACGGAAAAAACGTTAAACGGAACCGTTCCCTCAAGTTTAAATTTCGAGATAGTTTTATATTATAAAATAAAAACGGTTAATTTAACTATTAATTATTTAACGGACGGCGGTGTTTCGGTTGCAGAAAAATACACAGGGACAATCGATTATTACGGAAATTACAGTGTCAAGTCTCCGACAGTAAAAGGATATTCAACCGAAGATTTAACAGTGAGCGGAACGGTTGAAAAAGAAGATGTAATTAAAAATGTTTATTATGCTGTAAATAAACATACCATAACCATAAATTATTTGTATGAAGACAAAAGCGTTGCTTCACCTCAAAAAGTTTATAAAGACATAGCCTATGGAAGTAGCTTTAGCGTTGCGTCTCCCGAAATAGAAGGACATACGCCAAGTTTAAAAACGGTTGCATTTGCATTCAACGACGACGCTGATAAAACCATAACCGTAACGTATACCACAAACAGTTATTTTTTAACTATAAACTATGTCTCTGACGTTAACGGATTTACTGTTCCGTCTCAATACAAAGAGAAGATAAAGTATAATGAGAAATATAACGTTGCTTCTCCTTATTATTACGGATTAAAAGCAGATAAAACCTCAGTAAGCGGAACAAAACTAGCAAAAGATGAAGAATTTACGATTACTTACACAAATGCTATATTAACAATTTTTATTAACTACTTTGATGAAACCGATAAAACTAAAATGGTAACATCATATAGATTAGATGCATCTTTTTTAACTCCGTCGACAACCTTATCTATATCAGGATTGGAATATAACGGATACAATTTAATTTATTCTAAATTTACATTTGATATAAATTATATCAACAACACTACCACTTTCTCCCTTATTGGTGAAAATCGCAATAATTCAACTAATGTAAACTTAGAATCCTCATCTCTCTTCAAAAACAGATTTGAATCGTTGTCTAGATCGGAATTATCAATATATACAGCAAAAATCGTTTCCTTTGTTTCGGTAAAATATATTTACGACGGAGACAAAAATAAAGTTTTAGACACAAAAACTTTTACTGGATATTGCGGTGACAGCGTAGATATTTCAAAAGATTTTGGAGCAGGATACGTTAAAGATTCTTCGTCTACTTCTTTCTATACGGCTGATACGTATAAATACACTTCGAAAGACGAAACTATCTACGTTAATTATAACAGGATAGAGAAGAACGTCACGGTTGAATATATCGACAAAGATCTTGGAACCGAAATAAGTACGACTGTTAATAAAACGTATAAATACGGCGACGCAATTTCCATTAAATCTCCAGTTATCGAATGTTTTAAAGCTGATAAAGAGACTGTAACCGGAACAATGGGACTTGAAGATTTACATTTTGTAGTACAATACTCCGTAGATTGGGAAATTGATGAAGATAACGCTTTAATAATAAGCTCGCCTCAATTACTTGCAACGCTTTCGCAACATCCTTCCTTATGGACAAGAGATATTTCAATATCTAATAATTTAGACTTGTCAAACGTAGCCATTTCTCCGATAGGAAATTATAACACTGTTTTTTCTGGAAACGTAAAAGGCAATAATAAAACCATATCTAATTTGAAATTAGATAAAAATAACGTTATAGTTACCTCTAAAGAAGTAAACGGAGTTAACGTATCCTATGCATACGTAGGATTATTCGGCTGTTTCTCAGGAAGTGTCGACACTTTAACAATTTCTAACGCAAGTATTGACGTTGATTTGGGATTAACAGACAAAACAAACGTATACGCAGGAATATTAGTCGGATTATATTCCAATAATATGTCTAAAGGAACTATTACAAACGTTAGCGTAGCCGGTTCTATCGAAGTAAACGCAAAGAACAACGTAATTGGCGGTTTAGTTGGATTTAACTCCAATACTAATTCGGAAATTACCAATTGTAACGTAAACGTAACGGTAAACTCTTCTTCCGATAGTTCTAACTTAATAGGCGGAATAAGCGGATACGAAGTGTTAAGTAACGTTCACGATTGCATTATTACGTTAACAACCGATTTAACAGAAACCAATACAACTATTATCGGAGGAGTTGTTGGCGAAAGTGTAAACGGTGTAATCCACACAAATACTTCAAACTTGACTAAAGTTTGCGGAAAAGATAACAATACAATAATTTATTAACAACATAGAGAGGTTTTACAATGAGTGAAAATTGCACACACGATTGTAGTTCTTGTAACGAGGATTGCTCTTCGAGAATTACTAAAGAGAAACTAAACGAACTGTCAAAAGTAAAAAAAGTTTACGCCGTAGTAAGCGGTAAAGGCGGAGTAGGAAAGTCTTTAATTACAGGACTTTTGTCCGTTCTTTCCGCTAGAAACGGATTAAAAACAGCCATTTTGGACGCAGACCTTACAGGTCCGTCAATACCTAAAATGTTCGGTCTTAAAGAAAAGGCCGTCGGGACTGAAATGGGCATAATTCCCGCTAAAACCAAAAAGGGGATAGACGTTATGTCGATTAATCTTTTGCTTGAAAACGATACTGACCCCGTAGTTTGGAGAGGACCGATTTTGGCCGGCGCAGTAAAACAATTTTGGACGGACGTAATTTGGCAAGATGAGGATATAATGTTTATAGATATGCCTCCGGGAACGGGAGATATAAACTTAACGGTTTATCAATCTTTACCCATTGACGGAATAATTGTAGTTACGTCACCGCAAGAGCTTGTTTCGATGATAGTTGAAAAAGCTGTAAAAATGGCTAACCTACTTAACGTAAAAATTATGGGCATTGTAGAAAATATGTCGTATTTTATTTGTCCTAACTGCAAGGAAAAACACTATATTTACGGGCAAAGCAATATTTTGGAAATAGCTAAAAAACACAATATAAAAAACGTTGCGCAAATACCGTTTGATAAGGACTTTGCATCGCTGTGCGACAAAGGTCTAATCGAGCTTACCGAAAATGAGTATTTAGATAAATTTGTAAAGGAATTGCTTTAATGGACAGAATTACAAAAGCCGTAGATTTGTTTAAAAACGGATATAATTGTGCCCAGTCTGTTTTAGGCGCGTTTTCAGACGTTACCAACTTAAACGAAGATATTTTACTATCTATGGGAAGTTCTTTAGGCGGAGGCTATGCTAGAACTCGTAATTTATGCGGTGCGGTAAATGCAATGGGTATAATTTACGGTTTAGCAACTTCTTGTAAAGATAAATCCATAGCTTACGGCGAAATGCAAAGTATAATCAGTAGTTTTTTAGGAACTTACAATACTGTTAACTGTTCGGAATTATTAAAAGGAGTAAAGGTAACAAAAGGATTTGTTCCACAGGAACGAACAACGAAATACTATGAAAGTAGACCTTGTTTAAAAATTATTGAAGACTGCGTTAAACTTCTTCAGGAGAAATTAAAATGCTGATTTCAGAAATTTTTACAAAAACCGGCTTTATATCGTTAATTTCAAGTATTATTGCAATAACTATTGTTATGACGGTACACGAGTTTTCTCATGCCTTTGTTGCCGTTAAATGCGGAGACGAAACCCCTCGAATGAAAGATAGGTTAACTTTAAATCCGATTGCTCATTTTGACGGTGTGGGTTTTTGTTTACTAATTCTAACAGGATTTGGTTGGGCAAAACCCGTTCCAGTCAATCCAAATAATTTTAAAAACAAAAAAAAAGGGAGCATACTTGTTTCTCTAGCAGGAGTTTTTTCTAATTTAATCGGTGCTTTTATTTGTTTTCCTTTATTTTTACTTTGTGTTAATCATTTGCCCGACTTATTACTTTTTGACGAAATAATTATAAGCGTATTAGGTTACTGTTATTCTTATAATTTATGTCTTTTTATATTCAATATATTACCTTTTTACCCGTTAGATGGTTTTATTTTCCTTTCTACAATAATCGATAAATCAAGTAAAATGCTTGACTTTTTATATGAAAAGGGGTATAAAATTTTATTAGCGTTACTTGTAATAAGTTTTTTAGCAAAAAATATGGTTAGCATCAATCCGATTTTTCAATACCTTGACGTTTTGGGTATCATTATGAAACTGATTTATAAATTCATTGGAACACCAATTCAGATTTTTTGGACTAAAATATTTATTTACGGAGGGATTTAAACTTGATGAATGACGAAAATACGATAGAAGAGAATAACGTTACCTCGGAAAAAAGCGAAGAACAACTTTTTGAGTATGTAGACGAATGTCGCATTTCGCTTGACGTTAACGATAAAACAATAAACGAACCGTTAGAAGTTTTATTATTGTTAATAAAAGAGGCGAAAATCCCCGTTGAAGATATTTTTATTTCGTCCGTAACAGAGCAATTTTTAGCTTACGTTGAACATATTAAAGATAAAGACATCGAAGAAATAAGCTCGTATTTAGTTATTGCGACAAAGATTTTGGAAATAAAAGCAAGAGCAATGTTGCCGATAATCGATGAGGACGGCTTAAACGGCGAATATGATTTCGGAGAAGACGAAGACGCCGTAGATTTAATCAACCGTATCAACGAATACGAAATGTTTAAACAAGCAGGAGAAAAACTTAAATCACAAGAAATGCTTGACAGGTTTTATAAACTACCCGATAAATCAACTACTGAAGTTAAGGTTGTTTTTAACGATTTTAACGTTGACGGACTTGTCAAAGCATTTGGAGATTTAATGCTTAGATATAATTCCGGACAAATTAAACGTAAAGACGTAAAAGAAATACCTAGCGAGGCATTTAGTGAAGACAAAAAAATCAAGTTTGTAAGCGATTATCTAAAAGAAAAGCAATCTTGTTCTTTTTTTGAATTGTTTAGCGAAGACTCTCCGTTAATGGAAATAATTACCACGTTTAAAGTTATGCTTGAACTTATAAAAATGCAATGTATAGGGGTAGAGCAAAATTCTGTTTATGACGATATTACTTTAACTTTTAAAAAAGAATGGAGCGAAGAAGATGGAAGAATTGAAGACGACAATTGAAGCAATTATTTTTGTTTCCGGTGATCCGATTTCTGCAAAGGATATCGCCGATAAACTAAAATGTACCGAAAAAGAAGTTTTAAGGGTTGCAAAAAATTTGCAACAGGAGAAGTATTCTGAAAATGCGGGAATAAATTTACTTATATATAACAACAAATTACAATTTTGTTCGAATCCGAAACTAGCAGATAGAGTTTCCGAAGTATTAAACCCGATAAGAGAAAGAGAACTTTCTAAGAGCATGTTAGAGGTTGCCGCAATAGTTGCATACAAACAACCTGTAACACGTGCCGAATTAGAATACATAAGGGGAGCGAACAGCGAGTACGCCGTACAAACGCTTTTAAAACTCGGAATTATAGAAATAACGGGTAAACGTGACGTGATAGGTCACCCTGCGGAATTTGGTACCACTGACGAGTTTTTAAAGAAGTTCCAAATAAATTCTTTAAAAGATTTGCCCGATTTTGAAGAAATGATGCAAAAAATTAGTCAAATGGAAGAGGAACGTGATAATTATTTATACAAAAAGGACGTTTACACCCCTGAAGACGAATCGCTTGCTTTAGATGATTCTACTATAACGGAAAACTCAAATTCAGACGACGTTGCGGTTTAGTTATACGAGAAGTTAATTCTTTGCGTACAATAAGCGGAAGTTTCTTCGTAAGTCACACTGTAAGGCATAAAAGCGGGAAGTAAGCAAAACAACACACATTTGTAAAGATTTACCGAATAGCAAAAGATACTTCATATAAGTTTACACCATTTAATATAATAATAAAAAACATAACTACTTGGCTGTAGTTATGTTTTTTATTACGTCGATATATAATTTAAAAGGCTATTAAATTTATTTAAAAATTCTTTTTTTATAATCAATTCTGTTATAATTACGTTGTCTAAATACGTCTCCTTTATTTTTTCGGCAAACTTTTTAACCTTAATATAATCATTAAATTTTTCATACGGAATCATAAATTTTAGTTTAACATAATCTTTATAAAGTTTTTCTTTAATCACGTTTTTTAATTGCTCGATTCCCAAATGTTTTTTTGCGGATATTACTACAGAATTAAGTGGTAATGAAAATTCCGTTGCGTCACACTTATTAAAAACCGTTATTATGTCAGATTTGCAACCTAATTCATTTAAAATAGATAGGGTAGTATTAATTTGTGTGTTAAAATCTTGAGTTAAGTCACAAACGTTTAAAATTAAATCAGCACTTAACGCTACGGATAGTGTTGATTTAAACGCTTCTATTAAATCTGTCGGAATGTTTTTAATAAAACCTACCGTATCGAAAAGTAAAATTTCAAAATCGTCTAAATTAAGATTTGCTCCTTTCGTGTCTAAAGTAGCAAAAAGCTTGTTTTCGCCGATATTATTACAGTTAGTTAAAGCATTCATTATAGTGGTTTTGCCTGCGTTAGTATATCCAACTAAAGCAACACTTTTAATACCTTCTTTTTTTCTTCTTTCCGTTTGTAAATTTCTTGTTTTTGATAACTTATCTAATGCTTTTTCTAAATAGAGTATTCTTGTCTTTATATGTCTTCTATCGGTTTCTAATTGAGTTTCCCCGGGACCCCTTGTTCCGATTCCGCCTCCAAGTCTTGATAGAGCACCTCCTTTTCCTTTGAGTCTAGGATATAACCGTTTAAGTTGTGCTAATTCGACTTGAAGTTTTCCTTCTCCCGTAACTGCGTTTAAAGCAAATATATCCAAAATGAGGGTAGTTCTATCGATTACTTTTACACCAAGTATTTCCGATATGTTCACGGTTTGCGAAGGGGATAGTTCACCGTCAAATATTACACAGTCAATATCGTTTAATTTAATAAATTCACTTATTTCAAAAAGTTTTCCTATGCCAAAATAAGTTGCAGGGTGTATATCTTTAATTTTTTGAAAAAACAACTCGATAATGTCGACTTTTGCGGTTTTTGCTAATGCTATTATTTCTTCTTTATCGTAATATTCTACATAAGGATGAATAACTATAGCTCTTTCATAAAACATATTATTATTTTCGGTATTATCATAAATTTTTTTATTTTTTATGTTAGTTAAATTACTCGTTTTCATCTATGTCTTCATCTCTTAATTTTACAAATTTTATAGCGTTACGACGACTGTCTTCACCAATGGATGCATAGTGTTTTCTTGTGGTGTTTACGTCTTTATGACCTAAAAAATCTGCCACCATATATATATCTCCCGTTTCCTTATAAAGAGACGTGCCGAACGTGCTTCTTAATTTATGGGGCGTTATATGTTTTAACGGCGTAACGATTTTTGCATATTTTTTTACTAAAATTTCCACCGTTCTTACGTTTATTCTTTTGTTTTGAATACTTAAAAAAAGAGCATCTTCGTCGGCGGGGAGATTTTCTATTTTAGAACGGGTGATATACCATTCGTATAAATCTTTTGCGGTTTCTTTTGAAAAATAGAGTATAGTTCTACTTCCGCCTTTACGTGTTACAACAAAACTATTGTTTTCAAAATTAATATCATCGCAATTAATACCGACAAGCTCGCTTATTCTTATTCCTGTTCCTAAAAACAGCGATAAAATGGCCAAATCTCGTGTTTTTGTTATATTATGGTATGATTTTTGCCTTTTTGTTAAACCGTCGCCGTTTTCCGCAGTATCGAGTAAAATAGCGGTTTCGTTTGCCTCCAGCTTAATTATTTCCGTTTCTTTTAGTTTTGGCGTTTTTATTTTTGCGGGAGTATTTGCTATTATCATTTCTCGATTAAAAAAGTATTTATAAAAACTCCTTAGGGTGGAAAGCTTTCTTGCTTTAGCTTTTAAAGAACATCTATGTATTTCACCTTCGAACTCATATTCGGTTAAATAACTTAAAAAACACTCGAAATCGGTTATTGTTATGTCTTCTAAATCTTTTATGTTCATTTCCTTAATTTTTTTATTTACAAAAACGTTTTTTTCTACGTAATCGAAAAAAATCCTCAAATCGTACGCATAATTCATACGAGAAAGAGGGGAGGTCGTGTTTTCAATCCCCACGAAAAAAGTTTTGCAAAAATAGGGTAATTTTGTTAGTAGCTCGTTTAGCTTTTTTAAATTTTTGCTGTTTCTGTCAATAAAGTAGTTGTCTGACATTACGAATTTTCTCCTTAAATTTTAAATAGGGTAATTTAAATTTCAGCTTTATCTTATTCTAATTATCCGCTAAACATTTCGTAAAAGACAGCTTTTACGAAATGTTTGATTATATTTTATACCATAAAAAACAATTTGTCAATTTAAATTGAAAAAATTTAAAAATATTTTTTTATGTCATTTTAATTTTTTTAAAAATATTGACTTTTTTTGAAAACATTGTTATAATTCATTTATAGTCGTAAAAATCTTTGTTTTGGGGGATTTTATCTTTAAAAATGGTTACTAATTTTGTCAGTAGCGATATGATTCGCGGTCATATAGATACGATAATTTTGTTGTCGCTATCAGATGATGACAAACATTCAAATGAAATACGTGAAGAAATTGAAAAAAAAGCCGACGGAAAATACAAGGTTAAACAAGGCACTTTTTATAGCGCCTTACAAAGACTTTCAAAACAAGGACTAATAACGGAATACCGTTCCAGCGCTAAAGACAGTATTCGTAGAAAATATTTTCACTTAACCGAAAAAGGTAAAAAATACGTCGAAGATAATATTTCACAATGGAACTATTCAAGAAGCGTTATTAATAATATGATTTTTAACGAAAATAGTGAACCCGACGAAATAAAAACCGAAAACGTAGTTGTAAACGAATTACAGTATGAATTTGAAAATCTTATTAGAGAAGATATTGACGATTATGTTTTAACTGAAAAAAACGATGATTTAAACGAATATTTCGATAAACTCAACGAAACGTTAAAAGAACTTACTCCCCCGCCTCAATCTTTTTATGAAGAACCCATTATAGACGATTTTAATGATGAACAAATCGCTAACAACGATATTAGCGTTTCCGACAATATTGTTCACGAAGAAATTATTGAAGATGAAGAAAACGTTTACAAAGATGAACAAAACGAAAATTCTCAAGTTGCAAAATTTTACGAATTGAACGACGACGAGTTTTCTGAAAATAATGATGATAGTTTTAACGTTGAAAATGAAATACAAACAAAAGCGGATGTAAACGATGAACACGCCGAAAACGAAAGTTTTTCTTCAACGCTTAATGAAAATGAAATAATAATTGAAAATACCATTGAAGACGCTATACCCGTTGTTGTAGACGATAACGAAGAAAAATTATTAACTACGTCTGCAAACGATGAGATTGACGTTAACGAAAAAACCGATAATATAAAATCGACTCATGACGTGTTTGATTTAGAATTAGAAGTCCTTTCTAATGAGAATACAGACGAAAAAGTCGAAGAAAAATCTGTTCAAAACGACACACCGCCTGACAACTCGTACGTTAACTCTGACGAGATTCTTTTTGGCAAAAGCGAAGAAAAAGAGTTGTACGATAGCTTGTTAGAAAAACTTTTTCCAAAGAAAAATCAAACGTCTTTTGTAAATACTCAATTTGAAGATAAATATTCAGAAAATAGTCAAGTAGTTGCCGAACAAAATGTTGTTATTGAAGATGAAGAAAAGGTTGAAACGGTACAAACAACACGTATAGAAATTTCATGTCCTCCACGAAACGACGTATATAATCCGACTGAAAACATTTCCAAAAAAACGAATAACTCGGGTTATTATTACCCCCCTGCAAGAAATGAAAAGTTTGATTATTCGGACGTAATGAAACTTGCAAGACAAGAAGGATTTAAAGTTAGAGCAAGTAACTCTGCGTCGCTTCCGAATAAAGAGCAAAAAATATTTATAAACAAACTTAATTTGCACACTTCCCTATTATTTTTTGTTGCTTTTATTTTGGAACTTTTAGTTTTATTTTTAACAATTAAATTTAATCAAGGATTTAGCGTTTGGTTTTATATAATATCGCTAGTTGCTTTTTCAATCGTACCTATAACTTTTTGGATTATTTATTTAAAAAACAAAAATAAAACTGTCTCGAACATCAATAAATTTAGGGATTCAATAGAAGTAGTATTTATCATTGCGCTTAATCTTATTTTATTAATTTGCGCGATAGCAATTATTTCAGACATAAATTTTTATTCTGCAAGAGATTTACTCAAATATTTGATAATTCCTATTATCTACGTCTTAAACTTACCTTTATTCTTTATAATAAAATATATTTTACTTGAAAAGAATGGTTATTTCAACTAATAAACAAAAATACGGAAACTTTTTTACAAAAGTTTCCGTATTTTATTTACTTCATAAATAATTATGTTACGCATAACGTAATTTTGCCTGACAAAATTAGTCTTTTCTTTGTAAAACAACTAAATTCTCAGACTGACGAGTCAATGCAAACATATCGTAAGGCTGAACGAAAGTTATTTTATATAAATCGTCAATTTTATTGGTAAAGCATCCGCTACGTTCGTCAATTGTCCCTAAAAGTATTCCTAAATCTCTCGATAAAGTTTGTGGACTACACGAACAATAAACGATTTGTTTAGGACGGCTTTGTTTTATGACAGACAACAAATTCCTATCTACGCCTTTTCTCGGCGGGTCAAGAACTATTTGAAAATCATCGCTAATTTCATTTATAATTTTTGGAATCATTTCTGCACAATCACCGCAAAATACCTTCATTTGGTTTGAAATTCCGTTTTCGACGGCTAAACATTCGGCACTTCTACATGCCTCTTCGATTATTTCAATAGCATAAACGTTATTATTTTTAGCTAAAATCGCACTTAATAAACCGACTCCGGAATATGCGTCAATAACGTTTTTGGTTTCACACGAAGAAACTATTTTTTTTATATCGGAATAAAGCTTTATTTTTACGCTATTATTTACCTGAATAAACGTTTGCGGTCCGACTTTATAGTTTATTCCAAAATCCGTTGCGTCGAAATATGGCGTACCGTATATTAGTTCGTACTTATCCCCGGTTACAACGTTGGTATCTTTTTCATTGTAATTTATGTATAAGGAAAAGGTCTTAAATTTTGTTTTTAAAATTTCAATTAAACTGTCTTGATGCAATAACTCGTCTTTCGTTACCGCGACAATAATAAATTGCCCGTTAACTTCCCTTACAATTATATGCCTCAAACTTCCGTTTTTGTCGCTTTCCGAATAACAATAAATAGAATTCTCTACTATATAACGACTAAAACAGTTTATTATGTCCTTAACCCAAATATCGTGCAAAGGACAATTAACTATATCAACCACTCTATGCGAATTAGGTGCATAAAAACCGATTTTTACACCGGATTGATCTCGATTTACGGGCAAAACAAGTTTATTGCGATATCCATAAATTTGGTCGCTTTTTACCGTTAACGGAACCTTTACGTCTAATCTTGCGATTTTTTTCAAACAATCTTGTAAAACCAGACTTTTTTGTTTTAATTGTTTAAAGTATTTTAAGTGTTGATATTGACAACCACCACACTTAGTATAAACGTCGCATTGTGGTCTTTCTCTACTTTCAGCAGGTGTTAAAACTTCTAAAAGTTTCCCATAAACCACATTTTTACTTACTTTAAGTACTTTATATTTAATTTTTTCACAAGGAAGAGCAAAAGGAACAAAAACAACAAAACCATCTTCCTTTATAATGCCTTCACCATTGTACCCAAGAGAACCTACAATCCCTTCTTTAATTTCATTTTTTTCCATCAAATACCTATTCTGTTAAGGATTTTTTCTAAACATCGTCTAAAATAAAAGATACACGTGTCGTAAAAAATAAAGAAAATAAATCCGACAATCGGTATTAATATATTTATAAACTTGACAAATTTTTCGTTTAAATCGGTGAACATTTCCGTAAAATAATAAATCACGAAAAGAGCGCCTATAAACCAAATTGCTTTTAGTAAGAAAAGTAACCATTTATTCCATTTTTTTAAAATTTGCAACTCGTTCAAAATCGGGTGCAAACCAAAAAAAACAGCATAAGGTATAACAACTTCAAACCTACCCCCCGTAAAAATAAACGATAGTAATATGGTAGCTAAATAACTTAATAACGCACCCTTAATCGTTTTTTTGTATAACGGAAGCATAATAATTAAGCTCGATAAAAAAATACAACTTAAATCTAACATTGGAACAAACGCTCCAAGTATCAACAAAACTATGCTTAATGCCGTAGAAATAGCCGAAATCGTTATTTTTTTTGAATCTCTCATTATCTGCAACTGTTACAAAAACAGTTTAAACAAGCGTTACACCAAATAAATTGACAACAAGCTTCAAAACAACCGGTACCACCCATTTGTTGTTGTGGTTGCCTAGAAGAACCTGATTTATTAGTTTGGCTATTTCCGCTTACGTTCCAATCATCCATATTATTGTTTTTATTGGAATTTAATTGTTCGTTTAACTTTTTTAAATCACTTTTATATTTTTCGTTAGACGAATCCATATCACAAGCAATTTCAAGTTGCTTTTTACTTTCGTTAAACCAACTTTTTTTATAGTAAATCACAGACTGTAAATAATGCCATTTTGCATTTCTTTCATCAAATCCGTCTAAAAGAGTTTGAGCGTCTTGCAGTCTTCCGTTTTTAATATCTTCTTCCACTTCAAAAAAACTATCATAACTATCATACTTTTTTTTATTAAATTCGGATAGAAAATCGTTATACGCATTTTCTAATTCCGTTAGTTTTTTTGCCGCATTATTTCCGCTTTCTCCCTCTTGAAAAAGTTCGTCGGTATATTTCCTTTTTAATTCATTATATTTTTCAGTTACGTCTTCAATGGTTGCGTCTTCGCTTAATCCAAATACGTCATATTTGTCGTTAGCCATTTTTTAACTCCTTTTTCAAAATTCTTTGCGTCTCAGTGGGTAACCCCATTAAAAGTATATTGTTTATTAAATCGCAATTAAATTTAAAATCGATTTTATTTAATTCTTCTTTTATTGAAATAAATATTCCGTTTAACACTATTGCAAGCTCTTGACTTTTACAAATTTCATCAAAAGGCGTATTCCCGTAAATTGCAACAAACGGATTATAATTTTTATTTTTAATATCTTTTTCGATGTCGTCAAGAGCGTCTATAAGATATATCCATTTTCCTATTTGATAAAATAAATCTTCTGTTGCAGGCGTTGATTTTTCTTGCAAGGAATATATTGAAATTCTCTTTAACATATTTGCAAACGGATCGCAAATAACATCCAACGAAGCACAATTCTCGTTTTCTAATCGCCTTAATGCGTCGTATTCCTCTTTAACTATTTCGTCGACTTTAGAATTTCTTTTACAAGCTTTTTTGTATGCTTTTTTTAAAAATAAACGTTTAACCTTCCCCTTGTTTACGTCCGCTATATCGTCTAAAATTTTATTATACGATAATATAACGTTAACGTCTGCGCAGAAAAGTCCTATTTCATCTATTTTTGCCATAGGACGTTTTCTAAAAATATGCGTCACACAATGACTTTTTTTAATGTCTACATCTATGCCTTTTATATTATGAATAATCAACGACAAAAAAGTTATATCGTAAGTTAGCGTAAGGCGTGCTCTTTGACCGCAATTTTTACCTAAACACTTACAAGTTGAGCAATACAGTGCGTTATATAAAACGTCGTCCTTTTTATATAAATACGGTTCATTGGGTTTTACGTAGCCGAACATTAATTTTTACCACCAAGCTGGAAAAAACCAACTTTTTTATAGACCTTTCTAAGCGTTTTATTTGCGATATATTCCGCCTTTTCTTTTCCTTCTACCAAAATCTGTTCTAAATAAGATTTATCCTTCATTAGCTCGTTTTTACGCTCTGCTATGGGATTTATAACTCTAGCAACAGCTTCACCTACGGCTAGTTTAAATTCTCCGTATCCGACGTTTTCGAACTGTTTTTCTGTTTCCTCAATAGTTTTATTAGTAAAAGCAGTATATATAGAGATAAGATTTGATATTCCCGGTTTATCGTCAGAAAATTTTACACAATTCTCGCTATCTGTAACCGCACGCTTAAATTTACGAATTATCGTATCTTTATCGTCGTACATAGAAATATAAGCATTTTCGTTAGAATCGCTTTTAGACATTTTTTTCGTAGGGTCTTGTAAACTCATTACCCTAGCGCCGATTTTCGGAATAAACGGTTCTGGGACGGTAAAAGTCGGGCTATATCTATTATTAAATCTTATAGCCAAATCCCTTGTTAATTCTAGGTGTTGTTTTTGATCTGCACCAATAGGAACAACGTCGGTATTATACAATAAGATATCGCTGACCATTAAAACAGGATAATCCATTAATCCCATATTAACGTTGTCTGCATGACTTTTACTTTTATCCTTAAACTGCGTCATTCTATTCAATTCGCCGGGCGCCGTTATGGTATTTAAAACCCACGTTAATTCTGCATGTGCGCTTACGTGCGACTGTAAGAAAAGTATACATTTTTGAGGATCTAATCCACAAGCAAGATACAGTGAAAGCAATTCCAACGTCCGTTGACGTAATTCGGACGGAGTTTGCCTTACGGTAATAGTATGTAAATCGGCTATTGAATAAATGCAGTCAAATTGATCTTGTAAAGCCACAAAATTCTTTATTGCCCCGACATAATTTCCAATAGTAGGAATTCCACTCGGTTGAACTGCACTAAATAATCTTTTTTTATTCATTTCTTCCATTTCTCACCATTCCAATTGTATTATAATCAACTAAAGCAGTACTTAATTAAAATTTAACAATAAATACTGATTTATTATTATAGCATATTTTTCTTCAAAAATCAAATTTTATATAGATTTTTCAATTATTATCTAATTATAAAAAAACTTCGCAAATCTGCGAAGTTTTTATTCTTATTGGTTATCCTTATTGATTAACTCAAAAATTGAAGCACCGCCTTCCTTGTCTTCGTTCCAATTTCTAAGTTCGTCAGATTGCTCTTCTTTAACTTTTCTAGGCTTTCTTCCCTTTGCAGGCTTCTCGGAAGCTTCGTCCTTTTCTTCCTCAGGCTTTTCGGGAGCAGGAAGTACGTCCTTAATAGATAACGTCATTTTTTCTTTTTCAAGGTTGATGTTGATTATCTTGGCTTGAACCTCTTGTCCAACCTTAAGAACGGTCGTAGCGTCCTCTAACCACTCATGCGTAATTTGAGAAACGTGAACTAATCCGTCAATTCCTTTTTCCACTTCAACAAAAGCACCGAAAGGAACAATTCTTACAACTTTACCGGATATTACGTCGCCAACGGCATATTTTTCAGGAACGCTATCCCAAGGCTTAGGTTGTAACTGTTTATAACCGATAGAAACCTTTTTATTTTCTCTGTCAATTTTAAGAACTACGAAATCGTATTCCTTATCGAGTTCTAAAACTTCGTCGGGATTTTTAACAGGCGTCCAAGACAAATCGGAAATATGAGCCAAACAATCAAAACCTTTAACGTTTACAAATGCTCCGAAAGGCGCAAATCTAACAACTTTTCCGGTTAAAATTTCGTCAACTGCAATCGAATCGAAAAATTGATTTTCTTTTTCTTCTCTTTCTTTATCTTTTATTGCTTTTTCTTCTTGTAAAACAATTTTTTGAGAAGCAACTATTTGTTTTCTTCTAGGCTTGTTTTCGATTTTACCCTCTTCGGCTTTAACCTTTAAGGTTTTACCGACATATTTTTCAAGGTCTTTAGCGAAACCGTTGAGTTTAATTTGAGAAGCAGGAATAAAGACGGAATAGCTACCGTATTTAGCGGTAAGACCACCCTTATTAGAACCGTCGATTACAACGTTAAATACCTTACCCGCTGCAATTTCAGCCACTTCCTTTTCTTCTTCTTCAAGTCTCTTTATTTCTTTTTGACTAATAACTACAGGATTAAGCCCGATAATAAGAACTTCGATTTCGTCACCGACTTTACTTGCATAATTAGCCTTGTCGTAAGCGTCACAATCTAATTCTTCTTTCTTGAGAAGAACTTCTTTTTTTGTATTAGGCAATAAAACTTGTAATCCTTCGTCCGTCGCAGAAGAAATCGTTGCTTCAATTTTCATGCCTCTTCTAAATCTCGTTTGTTCACCGATATTTGCAACTGCATCTTCCATAGTTAACGTTTCAGTCGTTTTTTTAGCCTCTGTATCCATTCTTAAAATAACCTCCATGGTCTGTTCTCTCGGGGTAGAAGCCCCACAAACAATACCAATATTTTTAAACTTTAATAAACCTTTAACGTTTATTTCCGAAGCGGACGAAATAAAGAAAACGTTTTCGTTGTTTTTCTTACATATCTCGTACAGCTTTGCCGTATTACTGCTGTTTTTCCCGCCTATTACAATCATTGCGTCACATTTTAACGACAAACTCTCTGCTTCTTGTTGGTTTACCTTTGTAGTATAACAAATTGTGTCAAAAATCTCAACTGTTTTATTGTATTTTTTCCTAAAATATTTCAAAAAATTTTCAAATTTTTTTCTATCGAACGTCGTTTGGCAAACAATACAAACTTTTTCAAAAGAATTAAAATCTAAAGAAGGATTTTCACTGTCTACAAAAATGGCATTGTAATCACACCAACCGTTAGAACCGATAGTTTCGGGGTGATTTTTTTCACCGACGATTATAATAGTATATCCTTCGTTATGGTATTTTTCTATTATGGTATGAATTTTTTTAACGAAAGGACAAGTACAATCGACTATTTTTACGTTAGGTTTTGCCGATAATTTTTCATAAACGTCTTTTCCGACTCCGTGAGAACGAATTATTACAGTTCCGAAATCAACTTCGTCAACGTCTTCTATTATTTTAGTCCCGCTTGACAAAATTTCGTCGGTAACTAACTTATTATGAATTAATTCTCCAAGAATATATACGTTTTTACCTCCGATTTTTTTTGCGGTTTCAACTGCGTTTTTTACTCCTACGCAAAAGCCGGAATGTTCTGCTACGATAAAATTCATTTCCTTTTCTTCTCCGCTACGTAAGCATTGATTTCTTTTCTCGCTTTAAGTAGTTCGTCTGTTATTTGTTGTGTTATTTCCGCATTAATTTGTGAAGTAAATTTTTGCTCCGTATTGTTAACTTTAAAAGGTTCTCCGACGTAAATATAGTTTTTATGCATAAATCTACCCCTTTCATATATAGTCAAAGGTAAAATCGTAGAATTGCATTTATGCGCAAAATACCCCGTCCCGTCTTTTAAAGGCAATAAGTCCGCTTGAGTTTTATTTCTTGTTCCCTCAGGAAAAATAATAAACCGTTTATCGTTTTTTAAAACTTCGAGACATTTTTTTATGGCTTTAAAGTCAGCTTGTTCCCTGTCCACGGGAATGGCTCCCATACTATAAAGTATTTTGCTTTGAAATTTATTTTTAAACCATTCTTTTTTAGAAATTATATAAGACTTTCCTTTAAACAAAAGTTCAACGTAAACTACGTCGATTTTCTTTAAATGATTACACACGATTATCGTATTACCTTTATTAGTAAGTCTTTCTTTATGAATAACTTTACAAGGATAAAAAATCTTAAAAAAAGGAGTTAATAGAAACCTTACGATAGCGTATAACATTATTTAACCCTCTTTAAAACTTCTTGACAAACTTCTTCAACAGTCAAAAAAGAAGTATCTATTTCTACTGCATCGTCAGCCTTTTTTAAGGGTGCAATTTCTCTATGAGAATCTCTATAATCTCTTTCTTCTATTTCGCTTTTTAGTTGATTATAATCAACCGCATTTCCACGTTCTAATAATTCTTTGTAACGTCTGGTGGCTCTACAATCCACACTTGCCGTTAAAAAGAATTTATAATTTGCGTTGGGGAGAACAAAGGTTCCGATATCTCTACCGTCCAATATACAATCCATTGAATTAGCTATTTCCCTTTGTAAAGAAAGCAATTTTTCTCTAACGCATTTAAGTGCGGAAACTTTAGATGCAGAATTAGACACTTTGTTTTCTCTTATTTCTTTTGAAACGTCTTTACCGCATAGAAGGGTTATTTGTTTCCCGTCTTTATATTCAACGGCAACGTCTAAAGCAGTCAATAATGGTTCAACTTGTTTTTCATTTTCAACGTCAACGCCGTTATTTAAAACAAACAGAGCAACCGCACGATATAAAGCCCCCGTATCCAAATATAAAATATTGAGTTTTTCCGCTAAAAATTTAGCGACCGTTGACTTACCGCTTCCTGCGGGTCCGTCTAAAGCAATATTAATCATTGTTTTCCCTTCCTTTCCCTGCAACGTAACCCGTTGCAAAAGCTATCTGTAAATTATATCCGCCGGTTAAAGCGTCTACGTCTATTACTTCGCCAGCAAAATACAATCCTTTAATTATTTTACTTTCCATAGTTTTAGGATTGATTTCCTTTACGGATACGCCTCCTGACGTTATTATAGCTTCTTCAATCGAAGCCTGTTTTTGAATCGTGAATTTTATATTTTTTAAAGCGTTTACAAGTCTTTTTCTTTCTTCTTTCGTAATTATACTATTTTTTTTATCCGGAACTATACCGCTTAATGAAATTATAGGTTTTATAAGAGATTTTGGTAATAAATCGTTTAAAGAATTCTGCAAATCTCTATTCTTATATTTTAAAAAATCTCTTAAAATTCTATCCGAAAGTTGTTCTTCGCTAAGCGCTGGCTTAAGATCTAAAAATAACGCAATATCTTTTTTATCGTACTTATTTAAAAATGAAGAAGCAGACAAAACAAGTGGTCCCGATATTCCGAAATGAGTAAAAAGCAATTCGCCTTGTTGTTGAAAAATCTTTTTTTCTTTAATAAAAACAGAAAACCCTACGTTTTTTAACGAAAGCCCTTGAACTTCTTTTACCCAATTTTCAGTCAAATAAAGCGGACAAAGAGCAGGCTTTAACTCGCTTATCGTATGTCCTAGTTTTTTAGCAAACCTATATCCGTCGCCAGTACTTCCGGTAGAAGAATAACTCTTTCCTCCCGTACATATTACAACTTTGTCACATAAATATTCGTTTTTATCGGTAATAACTGACTTAATTTTACCGTTCTCCATTAAAATATCGGTAACTATTTCATTTAACCGAATAGTTACTCCGCTTTCCATACAAATTTTTGTCAAAGTTTTAATTACATCACTAGATTTATCGGACGAAGGAAAAACCCTTCTTCCTCGCTCGGTCTTTAATTTTAATCCGTTTTTTTCTAACAATTCAATAGTTTTTTGACTATTAAACGCATAAATGGCTCCGAACAAAAATTTCGGATTGGTAACTACGTTTTCAAGAAATTCTTTTTCAGTGCAATCGTTAGTAACGTTACAACGCCCTTTTCCCGTAATAAAAAGTTTTTTACCAAGCTTTTCGTTTTTTTCTATCAAAACTACTTCGTCACCGTTTTTTGCACCAAAATAAGCGCACGCCATACCGGACGCACCACCGCCTATGACGAGTGTCTTCATTACATTACTTCCTTTGAAAGAACTTTTAAAACGTTATATGCGGTTCTATCGGTTATTAAAGGCGTTATAGTTATATAATCCTTTCTCAACCATTCAACGTCGCAATCTTCGTCGTTCTTATCGTTTTTTAATAAATCACCGACAAGCATAAAACTTCCGTCGTCGTTTTTAATATATCTATCCGAATAAAGCTGAACGCCTAATTTACATATTTTTACACCTTTGTGTAGTTTATCGGGAAAATTTACGTTAAATACGTAATCCTTTGAAAAATGTTTAAGCAAAAAAGGAAATACATCGGATAGTTGTTCGTTTAAAAGAGTATAATCTAAAATCTCCTTGTCGCAAACCACTGAAAAAGCTATTGACGGAATTTTTAAAATACACGCTTCGAAACAAGCCGAAACCGTACCGCTGTAAAGCGTATCGGTTCCCGCATTACTCCCGTTGTTTACTCCGGAAACGACTAAATCGAATTTAACGTCTTTAAAGAATTCAACGCCGAACCTAACGCAATCGGCAGGCGTACCGCTTAACGAATAGGCAACGTAATTTTCGCTCTGCTCTACTTTTTTTAAAACAAGCTTTTTATAAAAAGACATAGAATGAGAGTAAGCCGACCTATTTCCGTCGGGAGCCATAACGTAAACCGAATTTTCCTTCGACAAAAATCTAGCGAGAGTTTTCAATCCCTCGCTAAATATTCCGTCGTCATTACAAATCAATATATTCATTATACGGGATAAACCTTTTTGTCGTTTATCAGATTTTTATCAACGCCGTTATTTTTTGCCATTCTCCATTTAAAGAAATTAAGTGCGGTTTCACCGAAAACAGCGTAACTTAAAACGTCTTCTTCTTGCGTATAATATTCCATCATTTCAGCCTTATACTTATCGTATTCGGGCGCAATAAGGTCTGCAGGACGACAAGTGATAACCTTATCGTTACCGATAATGGATTTAACAAAATCCGCATCGGGAGTTACGGGAAGTTTTCCGTACTCACCCCTTAACATTCCTTTACTTTCATTAGTAACCATTTTATATCTTTGTCCGGTTACAACGTTTAAAACTGCCTGAGTTCCAACAATTTGACTAGTCGGAGTAACCAAAGGCGGATAACCGAAATCTTTACGAACTCTCGGAACTTCTTGCAATACCTCTTGTAATTTATCTTCTTTTCCTTGTTTTTTAAGTTGATTAATAAGGTTGGACAACATTCCGCCCGGAACCTGATACAACAATACGTTTGTATCTACTTTTAAAACTTTTGAAGATAAAAATCCGTCTTTTTCAAGCCTTTGAGCAACTTTTCTGAAATGCTCGGTTATGGGTATAATCTTTTGTAAATCAATACCCGTATCATACTCTGTTCCCGCTAAACTAGCTACGATAGGTTCAGTTGCAGGTTGACTCGTTCCGTTACCTAAAGCAGAATTAGCAGTATCTATAATATCAACGCCGGCTTCTATTGCTTTTAGGTATATTAAATCACCCGTACCTGCGGTATTATGCGTATGAAGGTGAATTTTAGTTTCGGGTTTTAATACCTCTTTCATCTTCTTTACTAAATCGTACGCAGTAAACGGCAAAAGCAAGTTTGCCATATCTTTTATGCAGATATTATCTGCTCCCATATCTTCCAACTGCTTTGCAAGTTTTACAAAATATTCGGTAGTATGAACGGGGCTAGTAGTATAAGAAATAGTCGCCTCGCAAATCCCACCGTATTTTTTAACGGCTTTCATAGCGGTTTCCATATTTCTAGGGTCGTTTAACGCATCGAAAACCCTAACAATAGAGACACCGTTTCTAATAGACGCTTCTACGAATTTTTCAACGACTTCATCGGAATAATGCTTATATCCAAGTAAATTTTGACCTCTTAAAAGCATTTGAATAGGCGTTTTCTTAAGGTGAGATTTTAAAATTCTTAATCTCTCCCAAGGATCTTCGTTTAAAAATCTTAAACAAGAATCGAAAGTTGCTCCGCCCCACGCTTCCAAAGAATAAAATCCTAAATCGTCAAGTTGATCTAAAACGGGAAGCATTTCCTCCAATTTCATTCTCGTAGCCGCTTGCGACTGATGAGCGTCTCTTAAAATCGTTTCGGTTATTAAAATCTTTTTTCCCATAAATATCTCCTAATTAAACAAATAAAGCAAGTAACACGCCTGCGGCAATAGCAGAGCCTATTACACCTGCAACGTTCGGACCCATTGCATGCATTAACAAATGGTTTGTCGGGTCGTATTTAGTTCCCATTTCTTCGGATATTCTAGCTGCCATAGGAACAGCAGAAACACCTGCCGAACCGATTAACGGATTCATTTTTTCTTTTGAGAACAAATTCATAATCTTTACCGACAAAATTCCACCGATACTTCCCAAGCAGAAAGCAAATAATCCGAGCAAAATAATTTTTATAGTTGCAAAACTCAAGAATAAACTGCCGACCGCTTTAGAACCGACCATTACGCCTAAGAATATCGTTACGATATTCATAAGTGCGTTAGACGCCGTATCCACAAGTCTTGAAGCAACGCCCGACTCTTTAAGTAAATTACCAAGCATTAACATTCCGAGTAACGGCATTGCCGAAGGCAACAATAAACCTACAACCAAAGAAACCAAAACGGGGAATACTATTTTTTCCGTTTTAGAAACTTTTCTTGCTTGTTTCATTTTAATTTTTCTTTCTTTTTCGGTTGTAAACAATTTCATTAACGGCTTTTGTATGATAGGAATTAACGCCATATACGAATAGGCCGCAATAGCTATCATCGGCAAGTAATCTTCCGCAAGCTTTTTGGTTACGTAAATTGCCGTAGGTCCGTCTGCTCCGCCTATAATTGCGATTGCACCGGCTATTTGTTCAGCCGTAAACTTTCCGTCTCCGCCTCTAAATAAGAAATACGCTCCAACGAAAGTAACGAATATACCGAGTTGTGCGGCGGCACCGATAAGCATACTCTTCGGTCTTGCAATTAAAGGTCCAAAATCGGTCATAGCTCCTATTCCGAGGAATATAAGCGGAGGATAAATAACTTTATCTACTCCCAAATATAAATAATAGAATAACCCTTGATTAGCTATAACTTGTTCGCTACTAATTGAAAGATTATTTAATTCAAAAACAGCTTTTAGCGTTTCTCCGGAAAAATCCGAAAAAGAAGTTATTGCTTGTCCGCCATAATTCCCACAAGCACTATTCCACCAAGCAACGAGTTGTTCACCTGTTCCTCTTGCTACTTCTTGATTACTTAAAGTATCGGTCACTATGTATCCTTTCGTGCCGAACAATTCATTATAAGCCCCCGGAACGTTAACGATAAACATTCCAAAAGCAATAGGCAATAACAGTAACGGTTCAAATTTTTTTACAATGGCTAAATACATTAAAACAAACGATATTAACAACATTACGTAGTTTTGCCAATTCGTTCCGGCGTATAATCCTGTACTGTACCATAAATTCTTAAAAGCGTCCGTTATTGCATTTGAACATAGATTTGTTATAAAGTTCATAATGCTCTCCTGTTATTTTTATTCAACCGTAGCAATAACTTCGTCGGTTTCTACGTTAGCGCCCTTACTTACTTTAAACGAAATCTTTCCGTCAAATTCACATGCAATTTCATTATCCATTTTCATTGCTTCGAGGATATAAATAATATCACCGCTCTTTACCATAGCGCCGTCGCTTACTTTAAATTCTTTAACCATTCCGGGCATCGGAGCTTTTACAAGTTTTGCTCCTGCCGAAATAGTTTTTTTCGGTGCTTGAACGCTACTCTTCGTCTCCGTAGGTTTAATATCGGTAACAACAGGCGTAACCTGTTCCGTTCCGCCGACTTCTTCTACTGCAACTTCATATTCTTTGCCGTCAATATATACTTTAAAATTACGCATTTTCTTCTCCTTAACGTTTTTTATTTATTTTTCTAACAACGAATTCACATCCGCCGTTATCTTCTTGTTGATAATAAGCATAAATAGCCGAAATAATAGCAACTTTGGTTTTTTCGTCTATTCCGTCGGTAACATCGCAACTATTTATCTCTTCCGTTTTTACGACAACGTCCTTTTTTATCGGAGTTTTTCCGTTTAACTTATCAAAAACTTTTCCTATAATTGCAAGAAAAAGTATAATGACCGCCATACCGAAAAAAACAACTAATAGTCCTAAAACGAACGTAAATAGAGCGGTAACCCCTTCGGACATACCAAGTGAACTTTGAGCCAAGAAATTCATTTTACACCTCTAAAGTCTGCAACGCCGAAATAAGGTATTGACGAACGAACTTCGGTTCTATCACGTTATCTAAATATCCGTTATGCGCCGCATTTATCGGATCTGTTTTTTCAGCATATTCCGACGCATACTCATTGATTTTAGACGCTTCTGCATCAAGCTCAACCAATGCTCCCGTAGCTTCGTCAAATAAACCGACGTTTGCTTGAGCAAAAGCGTAGGAATAACAATTATTCATTTCCTTTGAAGCGAACAACGTGTACCCTAAACCGACTGCGTTTCCGGTAATAACCGTGATTTTATTTAGCGTTTTATAAATACCGATAAAATCGTTTATCTTAGATAACACACACTTTTGGCAAACTACGTCTTGTTTTATGCCCTTAGTGTTTACAAAAGTTATTAAAGGTAAATCGTGAATCTGAACAAATCCAATAAAATCAGTTATTTTTTTCATAACTTTACCGTCAAGTTCAACAGCGTTTTCGCTATCAAAAATCATAGTCGCAACGCTTAACCCCGCAAGATACGCAACCCCCGTTTTAACTTGGCTAACGCTATCTTTATTAAATTCCATAAAAGAGCTTTTATCGAAAACTGCTTTTATTAACGCCTCATCCGTTACGGATTTATTAAGCGTTGGCGAGGTTCTGTTTAAATCGTCTGCACTTTCAAAGAACTCCCCGTCTATTACGTCGGTTATTAAAGAAATTTTTTCTTTAAATTCTTTTATAGAAGCTATTTTTTCAATCGACAATTCAGTTTCCGCAGACGGATTTTTTGCCGAAATAACCAACGGGCTGGTAAAGGACACTTTACCGTCTTTTAAAGAGTAAGCAAAATCACAATTCGACACCAAAAGTGAAAGCGAGCCGAATAAATTGCCCGTTACTACAGCAAATTGTAATAATCCCGTTTCTTTAATATCGGAAGAAATCTTTAAAATTTTAGCTATTCCCTCCAAAACGTTAACTCCTTCGCCGAGTTGAACTCCGTTAGATTCCAAAACGTAAATAACGGGAGAAGCCGTTCTTAAAGCTTTATCCATACATTTAGAAATTTTGTTACAGTTTGAAAGCGAAAGACCGCCGTGCATAATATCAGAGTTAATGGCAACTATACAATAATTTTTACCGTTTATAGTACCGATACCCGTAAGTACGCCGTCTCCCAATGCGTCTTCCTCATATATGTCGCTATGAGAAAAACTATACGAATCAAACTCTACAAAACTCATATCGTCAACTATATCCGTTACTTTTTTTCTTATGGATTTAGTTGCTTCCAACAATTTTGCTCTGCGTGATTGCAATAATTTAATTCTGTCCATAAAGTCCTCCATTGTTTTCCACTTTAATTATAATATAAAAAGAAAAAAAACACAATAAATATTCTTAAAAAAATTGCCTTTTATCATAAAAAAAGAAAAAGGCAATTTAAACTTTGTTTTATTTTATTTTTACGGTTTTTAAGAAGTTTCCGAGCGCAATCATACCGTCTTCGTTCTTTTGGTACACCGAAGTATTCAACAATATGTTTTTACAAACGTTGTTAACGTATTCCGTGGTAATTTTTTCCGCTTTCGCAATAGAAGAAACCGATGGATTTTTTTCAATTAAAGCCTTAATCATATCCCTATGTACATATAAATAGTTCTCAGGATTGCAAAGCTCCTCATAGTTATACTTATCCTTATCCACCAACATTTCTTGAATCATAGCAAGTTGTTTTTTAAGTCTTCCGGGAAGAATGAATAATCCCATCGCCTCAATAAGTCCGATACCCTCTTTTTTAATGTTGTGGTATTCGGGATGAGCGTGATAAATTCCGTCGGGATATTGTTCGTTGGTCATATTGTTTCTCAAAATAAGGTCAACGCAATATTTTCCGTCGTCCAACTTTCTTGCAATAGGCGTTACGGTATTGTGGCGAACCCCGTCCGCGCCCATATTATAAATAAGATTTTCTTCGTCACTATATCCTTTCCATGCCTCGACTATATCACCTGCCAATGCACATACGGAAGCTTTATTGATACCGGTTAAATGTATTACCGTGTTATACCAGTCCAACAATCCAACTTCAACGTCAGGGTATTCTTCGCTTAGATAGCTTTTCGCCACTTGTGCGTAATGCATAGGCATTAGATGTTTTCCGCCCTGATAATGTTCGTGATTTAAAATCGAACCGCCAACGATAGGCAAATCGGCGTTACTCCCCGCCATATAATTAGGAAGATAATCTACGAAACTTAATAGTTTAACGATAGTATTTCTATCTATTCTCATTGGAATATGCTCATCGTTAAACATAATACAATGTTCTTCGAAATAAGCGTACGGAGAATATTGTAAATACCATTTTTCTTCCGCAAGGTTTATAGAAATAGTCCTTAAATTACTTCTTGCGGGGTGAGTTAAGGTACCTAAAAATCCTTCGTTTTCCTTACAAAGTAAACACTTTGGATATTTTTTTGCACTTGCGGGATTTTTTTGCAATAATTTTGCGATTTCTTTATTGTCTTTTTCAGGTTTTGACAAGTTAATGGTAATCTCTAAAATGTTATTCCCGTCTTTTGCTTGCCAGAGAATATTTCTACTTATAGCAGTTTTTTGAATATAATTGTTCATTATACTCATATCGTAAAGATATTTACACGCTTGTACGGAATCGAATTGTTCTCTTATAGTCTTAAAAGTCGAATTTACTTCTGACGGCTTAGGAGTAAGTATTCCGAAAATATACGTAGCAAAAGTATCGAGATACGCTTCTTCCGAAATAGAATTTTCTAACGCATAAGTTTTTACGTCGCTATAAAGTTCATCGGGAACGGTCATATCCTTTATTGCCGATAAATCGGGAACTTCTTCTAGTGGTTCACCAAGCTTGAACTCACGCAATAAAGTGTTTCTTACGTAAATCTCGTCAAGGGAATTCAAGTGTAAAAAAAGCTTAGAATATTCGATAAGTTTTTCAATCAATAATTTTCCGTCAACCATAATACCCTCTTGTATTGTTTTTTGTTATTGTATCATAATCGGCTCGTTTTTGCAAGCTTAATTCATTCTTTTCATATTATTTATTCTTTTTTTTAAATTTAAAAATTCTTTTCAATTTGTTTTGTATCGCTTCACCGTGCTTATACATAAACTTACTTAAAATAAACGTTCCGATGATTAACACAGCCCAAATCAATAACCCCCACCAAGTATTAAACGGAATAATATTACCGTTTAACGAAAATGCCGTTGTATAAACTGATACAATTCTAGTTATGGTTATCATAATTATAAAATACAAATTGCTCATAGACGATAATCCCGCAACAAAACAAAGCACGTCGTCAGGAAAAAAAGGAAACAAAAACATAAAAGTTAAGACAAATTTATCTTTTCCCTTTACTTTAAGCAAAACGTTGTCAAGCGTCTTTTTGCCGACAAGCCAACACACAGCTTTATAACCTAAATATTTTCCTAAAAAAAATGCGATTAGCGAACCGCTCATTATTCCTATCAAAGAAAACAAAGCGCCCTTCCAAACCCCGAATGAAAGCACGCCTGCCCCTACCGCAATAAACCCCGGAATAGGTAAAACCACAACTTGCAGAATTTGCATTAATATAAAAATAATCACAGCATAGCTACCAAACGATTCAATATAAGCCCTAAAATCTTCTACGCTGTTTATTTTTTCCCAAAAACCGCTTATTTGCAATACGTAAAGAACAATGGTTGAAAGCATAAGAAAAAACAATATAACCAAACATAATTTGTAAACGCTTTCTTTATCTTTTATAATAAAAACAATCGACAACGTTAAACACACGCATATAAAAGAAATAACCAGAATTTTAACTAACTTAGTATGAGTATTTATAAACCCCGAAGAAACCTTATCAACGTAAAATAAAGCAAAAATAACCGTTACTGCGCACATAAGCGCCGTAACGATTATATTTATTACGAATAACAGTTTTCCAAAACGCTTTTCTTTCATACTAGTATTATATTTATATTTAGCTGTTTTTAACCGTTATTTTTGATATTTCATTGCGAGCAATTTCGTCGCATCTGTTGTTGTTTTTATTATTGGAATGACCTTGCACTTTGATAAAAGACACTTTATGTTTTTCCATAAGTAAACAAAGTTCTTTCCAGAGTTCCAAATTCTTTACTTCTTTATTATCGGCAGTCTTCCAACCCCTTTTTTCCCATGAAAAAAGCCAATTTTCGTTTATGGCATTAACAACGTACGCAGAGTCGCTGTAAACCTCGACTTCACACTTCTCTTTCAAAGCTTTTAACCCCTCTAAAACAGCTGTAAGTTCCATAATATTATTAGTTGTGTTTTCGCAACCGCCGGAAATTATTTTTTCTATTCCGTTATAATTTAAAATAGCACAATAACCCCCGGGACCGGGATTATACGAACAAGCGCCGTCCGTGTAAATGGTAACCTTTTTCAAAACAAATCTCCTATTAACAAGATGTTATATAAAAGTAATAGGATACATTCAAAAAATTGAATATACCCTATCTTTGGCAGGGGAGACGCGATTCGAACACGCAACCTACGGTTTTGGAGACCGCTACTCTACCGTTGAGCCACTCCCCTATGCGAATATCATTATATAAAATTATCTTTACGTTGTCAAATGAAAAATAATTTTTTTTTATTTTTTTCGATAAAAATTAAATTTTATAGTATTTAAGATTATACGTTAACTATAAAAAGACAAAGGCAGTAGATATACCCTTGTCTTTTTCGTAATAGTTTATTTTCTTTTGTCCAAAGGAATAAATTCTCTTCTTGGCGCAACCGCAATGTATGCGGGTCTTATAAGTTTTCCGTTATTTGCTATCTCTTCCAACCTATGAGCCGACCAACCCACACTTCTCGCTACCGCAAACAACGGCGTATACAATTCTTCGGGTATATCTAAGGTTTTATAAATATATCCAGAGAAAAAGTCAACGTTAGCGCACGTTCCCTTAACCGTGTTTTTGTGAGCTTGAATAAGTTCGGGAGAAAGTTTGTATACTAAAGAGTATATTTCATAATCCTTTTCATCCTCGGGACTAACGCCGAATTCCTTAATTAAGTTGCGTAAAATATTCGCTCTCGGGTCGCTTAAAGAATAAATAGCATGCCCCATTCCGTAAATAAGACCTTTTTTATCGAAAGCTTTTTTATCCAATATCTTTTTTAAATAGTCGCTAACGTTTTTTTCGTTTACAACTTTTACGTTTTCTTTTATATCCTGCATCATTTTAGCGACCATTATGTTAGCTCCGCCGTGTTTAGGACCTTTAAGCGAACCTAACGACGCAGCCATCGTAGAATAGGAATCTGTACCCGTACTTGTAACAACGTGCGTTGTAAACGTTGAATTGTTACCACCGCCGTGTTCCATCTGCAAAACAAGACAAGCGTCTAGCAACAAAGCTTCTTCCCTCGTATACTTATTACTACCTCTCAACATATAAAGGATATTTTCGGCAGTAGACAACTCTTTTTTAGGATACCTAATAGAAAGAGTTTTCATTTTAAAGTAATGTCTGCTTGCTTGATACGAATAAACCGCTATGATAGGCATTAAGGCAATCAACTGTAAAGATTGACGAAAAACGTTCTTAAGAGTAATATCGTCGGCTTTACTGTCGTAAGAATAAAGCATCAAAATACAGCGACTTAAAGAAATCATTATATTTTGAGTGGGAGCTTTAAGCACTATATCTCTAACAAAGCTATTAGGCAATATTCTTAAATTTGACAACAACTCGCAAAAATCCGCCAATTGTTTTTTATTTGGCAGTACACCGCATAACAATAAATATGCAACTTCCTCAAAACCAAACCTATCGGATTTACGCAAGTGAGCGAAAATATCATAAACGGATATTCCTCTATAATATAATTCACCCTCAATAGGAATTCGTTCTCCGTTTTCCGTTTTAAAACCGTTAATTTCGGATATTTCCGTTAAACCGGTAACAACGCCGACACCCCTAGAATCTCTTAATCCTCTATAAACTTTAAATTTTTCGTATAATTCGTTTTCGATAACGTCAGACTTAAATCCTAAATCGCTCAATTCTTTAAATTTTTCGTCTAACGTTTCCAAATATTTGTAAAAACTCTCCATTTTACCTCCATTTTACCTACTCTCTTGCATTTTCTTAATTATTTTATCTATCTTATCCGCAACCTCTATAAAATCTTGTTTACCGTACCCCTTAGTAGTCATAGCAGGCGTACCGATTCTTACTCCGCTAGTTTGGAAAGGCGACCTAGTTTCGTTGGGGACACAGTTTTTGTTTAAAGTTATGCCGTATTCTTCCAATTCGTTTTGAACTTCTTTGCCCGAAAGCCCTGTATCGGTTAAGTCAACCAAAAACAAATGGTTGTCCGTTCCGCCGGTTACAACTTTATAACCGTTTTTAATAAATTGTTCGCACATAGCCTTGCTGTTTTCAACTACTCTACCGATATACTCTTTATACTCGGGTTTTAAATCTTCTTCTGCGCAAATAGCCTTACCCGCAATCACGTGTTGAAGCGGTCCGCCTTGCGAACCAGGGAAAACCGCACTGTCAACTTTTTTTGCTAGTTCAGGCTTACAGAATATTAATCCTCCTCTAGGTCCTCTTAAAGTTTTATGCGTAGTCGTAGTGATAATATCGGCAAGACCGAATGGAGTAGGATGATAACCCGTTGCAACCAAACCCGCAATATGAGCAATATCAACCATAAAATAAGCGCCGACCGAATCTGCTATTTCCCTAAATCTTTTAAAATCTATAATTCTCGAATAAGCGGAAGCGCCTGCCATAATAAGTTTTGGTTTATGTTTTAAAGCAAGTTCTTGAGCTTGGTCGTAATCGATATAACCGTTTTCGTCTACTCCGTAAAATACAAAATTATAAAGTTTTCCGCTAAAATTTACGGGTGAACCGTGAGTTAAGTGTGCTCCGTTGTTTAATTCCATACTTAAAACCGTGTCACCGGGATTTATAACCGCCATATATCCCGCATAATTAGCATTAGACCCGCTATGCGACTGAACGTTAACGTGATAATCGGTATTAAACACCTTTTTCCATGTTTCTTGACAGTAACTTTCAAGCTCGTCACAATTTACACAACCGCCGTAGTATCTTTTACCGGGGTAACCCTCGGAATATTTATTAGTTAAACAAGAGCCTACCGCCTCACAAATTTCTTTGCTCACAAAATTCTCGCTTGCAATTAATTCAACGGTTGAATTTTGTCTTTGTTGTTCTTTTTCTATTATTTCAAAAACTTTGCTACTCATAAATATTTCCTCGAATTTA
>CAZRMT010000003.1:54988-71035 GCA_964601265.1 uncultured Christensenella sp. | reverse complement strand
CTTTCTATGCAGTTGTCAATCTTCAATTCCAAAGCTTTACCGCTTTGTCGCTTTCCTTATCAGACAGCTTAAACATAATACCACATTCCTTTATGGACTGTCAAGCATTTTTTCAATAATTTTCGCAAAAATTTATCTATTTCTTACAAAAAATTATTTTATTTATCTTCAAAATCGTTTAAAAAAGCAGTTTTAACTTTTTCTAACGATTTTTCCGCGTGTTCTTTATCTTTTCCCTTTATACAATAGTAAATTTTCATTTTCGGCTCGGTTCCGCTAGGTCTTAAACAAATAAAACTGTCGTTTTCTAGCTCATAATATAAACAGTTAATATTGCTAAAATCTAATTCGGTTTCCGTTCCGTCCGAACAATATCTTTTACCCTCACGATAATTTCTCACCGCCATAACGTTAAAAATACCGAAAGCGTCGATTTTCTTTTCAGTCATTACGGTAAGTTTATTATTCATATCGTCCATTGCGGTAAGACCCGAATACATAACATTGTCGGTTCTGTCCACGCAATAACCGTATTTATCGTAAATTCCCATAAGCACTTCGTAAACGCTTTTCCCTAAATCGGTATAATAGCAAACCATTTCGGCAAAAAGCATACTTGCCACGACTGCGTCTTTATCTCTCGAATGAGTTCCTCTTAAATATCCGCAACTCTCTTCGAAACCGAATAAAAACGTATGAGAATTGTCTTTTTCGTATTGTTTAATTTTTTCACCGATAAATTTAAAGCCTACGGGAACTTCAACGAGTTCTACGCCGTAATTATCGGCAACGCTTTTAGCAAGTCCCGTAGAAACAAAACTTTTAATCGCTACGCCGTTGGACGGAAGATTGTTTTCCTCTTTCAAACGTCTTAAAACGTAATCCAAAAGCAATATTCCCGTTTGATTACCCGTTAACCCCAAAAACTCGCCTTTATCGTTTCTTATACAAACTCCTAATCTATCGCTGTCGGGGTCGGTACCGAACACCACGTCGGCGTTGGTTTCGTTAGCAAGGCTAATACCCATTTCAAGCGACTCTTTATTTTCGGGATTAGGTACTTTTACAGTTGAAAATTCGGGGTCAGGAGCAATTTGCTCTTGAACTATTTCAAGGTTTATACCAAGCTTTTTTAAAACCGTGGTAACGGGCGTATAACCGCTACCGTGTAAAGGCGTATAAACGATTTTTATCTTTTTACCCTGCTTTTTTACTGCTTTTTTAGATAAAGCAAGCTTTACTATTCGTTTATAATATTTCTTTTCGAAAGAATAAGGTATCATTTTCAAAAGCGGATGATTAACCGTTTTGTTTTTGATATCTATCAGTTCAACCGAAAAATAATCGGTAATGGAAGAAATATATTTTACCACTTCCGCAGTGGCTTCGGGCGACATTTGAGCGCCGTCCTCTCCGTATACCTTATATCCGTTGTATTCTTTCGGATTATGACTTGCGGTAATCATAATTCCCGCAATCGCTTTATATTCCCTTACCGCAAACGAAAGCATCGGTACGGGACGAGCTTCTTTATATAAATGAACTTTTATTCCGTTGTAAAGCAACACGCCTGCGGCGTCCATAGCGAAAACGTCGGAATATTTTCTCGTATCGTAAGAAATGGCAACGCCCCTATCCATAGCCTTTTTACCCAAAGACTTGATGTATTCCGCTAAACCTTGCGTAGCTCTTCTTACCGTATATATATTTATTTCGTTGGTTCCGTATCCGATAAGACCCCTCATTCCGGCAGTACCGAAAGCAAGTTCTGCGCCGAACCTGTATTCGATTTCCTTTTGATCGTCTTTTATGGAAATCAATTCGTCGTTTCCTTCTTTACAAAGTCTTGGATCGCTTAACCAATTATCATATTTTAATTTATAATCCATACTAAGGTTCTCCTGAAATATGCCACTCGACGTGGTTATATTATTATACTATAAATATAAACGGTTGTCAAAAAAAAATAGCTTCTTTTCGTATTTTTTAGTTTTCAGCCTTGAACGAACTCTTTTTTTCACTATAAATTTTTTTCATAAAAGACGCATCTTCCGCTTGAGTTCCCGCCGATTCGCATATAATTACGGGGTTTAAATCAAATTTAATCAAACTGTCCGCTAAAGGTTCGAATAAAGGTCCGTATTTTTCATCCGCAAAAGTCAAATGCTTAACTTCTCCCTTTTGACTAAATTCTATTTTAGAAAAGTGAACGTGAAAATCATTCATTCTTTCCTTGCCGAGTTCGCTAATTAAAAAAGAAAGTATTTCACTAAAATCTTTTTCGCTCTTTAAAGCCCCTTGCATACGACAGTTTAAATGTCCGAAATCTATTGCAGGTAAAAATATTTTATCTATTTTACATATCTCGGCAATTTCCTCAACCGTTCCGATTTGAGCGTTTTTTCCCATAGTTTCGGGACAAAAAAGCATTTTTTCAAAACCGTTTGAGTACACTGCTTCCGCTAAACGCTTAAAGTTGTCCAAGGTTCTCGAAAAAGCCTCTTCTCTCGTGCTTTTCCCTTGACAAGCGGGGTGAATTACCACCCTTTTTGCACCCATTTTTCCGCCTTTATCGGCGGACTGCAAACAGTAGTTGATAGAGTTTTGTATTTTTTGTCCGTCTTCGTTGGCAAAATTTATATAGTAAGGCGCATGAACGCTTAAAGCAATATTTTCTTTTGAAAACGCATTATTTATAGAATACGCCTTTTCGTCCGAAAGCGATACGCCTCTGCCGAAAGAATATTCGAAACAATCTAAATTTCTGTTTTTTAACCATAAAGGAACTTGTTCGGTATGAGAAAAACCTTCTTCAAAAAAACTTATCGAATTACCGCTCGGTCCGAATTTTATCATTGAAAATACTCCATATCCTTTAAAATTTGTTTTTTTAGTTCGCTTGCGTCGGTAAAAGTTTTTATTTCACGTAAATAATCTAAAAAAATTACTTTTATCTCTTCACCGTACAGCGAACCTTGAAAATCTATCAAATGCGTTTCCACCGTTTCTTTATCGCACGCAAACGTCGGACAATTTCCGTAATTTGTCACGCTAAAATATTCTTTTCCTCCGACGACCGTCTTCGTTGCGTACACGCCTCTTTTTAAGGTAGTATTGTTTTTGTTTAGAATAACGTTTGCGGTCGCTACGACTTTTTCGGTTCCCTCGCCTCTGCCGTAAACGACTTTACCCCTTATAAAATACGGAGAACAAAGCAATTCGTTTGCCGTTTTCACTTCGCCTAAAGCAAGTAAATTCTTTATTCTGCGAGACGAAATTTTTTCATCGCCGAACTTCTCTGTTTTTACTATAGTAAACTCTATCCCTTTGTCGTTACAAAACCGTTTTAAAACTTCGGCATTGCCGAAAGCGTTTTTCCCGAAAGTAAAATCTTCTCCGCAAACAAAAGCCTTAACGTTAAAATTAGCGGTAAACTTTTCTAAAAATTCTACGGGAGATAAATCGAAAAAATCTTTATTCCCGTCCGCATATATAATATATTTTGCTCCGCAATCGGAAAACAACTCGCATTTTTCATTAAAACCGTATACGTCGCTCGGCTTAAAGGCGTTTTCTTTAATCGTAAAAACTGCAAAATCAGCTTCAAACGACTTTGCCGTTTCAAATATTTTTCTATGCCCCTTATGCACGCAATCGAAATACCCCAAGGCAACCGATACGGGATTGGATAATTTATCGTTAAAATTTATTAGCATCTTACGTACGCCTTTATTTTCAATAATCCGTTTTCACCTTTTCCTATCCCCAAAAACTCCGTGGGGGAATAAACCCTAAACAACCCGTCTTTAACGGGAATTTCATAAACGCCGTTTAACATTTTTTTCGTCTGTTCCTCGCTTAAAAACATTTTTTCGTAATCTAGCGTTTCGTCGGGACGAATTAAATATTTTTCGGGATTTAAAGCTATTTCTTCAACGGTTACGCTGTTTTCTATCTTAAAAACTCCGCTAACGGTACGGCAAAGCGAAGTCATCGTCGCATAAGTACCCGTAGCGTACCCTAAATCCCTTGCAAGCGAACGAATATACGTGCCTTTCCCGCAAACGATTTTAAACCTATACGCGTCTTTTTCCCCGCCTAAAAGTTCAAAAGAATAAACCGTAATTCTTTTAGACTTTAACTCGAAATCAATGCCTTTTCTTGCAAGCTCGTATCCTCTTCTGCCATTAATCGAATTAGCGCAATATTTCGGCGGAACTTGGTCTATTTCGCCGATAAAACTTTTTAACGCTTTCTCTATTTCTTCCTTTTCGGGAATTCTACCGTCGGAAAAAACAGTTTTCCCCGTAGCGTCCAAAGTGTCCGTTTCAAAGCCGAACTTAAACTCCGCTTCGTACGTTTTTTGTTTATCCGAAAAATAATCGAATAACCTTGTACTTTTTCCCACTGCAACGGGCAAAACACCACTTGCCATAGGGTCCAACGTTCCCATATGACCGCAAGGAGTTTTAAGTAGCCTTTTTATTTTGTTTACAAGAAAAGTCGAGTTTGTATTGCTCGACTTATACACGTTAAAAAAACCGTTCATTTTAATCTTCCAAATATAATCCCGAAGTGTACACGAGCTTATCTATTACGTCTTCTAAATAACCTCTGAGCATAGCTCCGCTTGCGCAAACGTGTCCTCCTCCGCCAAAGACGGAAGCAAGTTTGTTTACGTTTGCTTTCCCCTTAGAGCGAAAACTGATTTTATAGGTTTTATCTTTCGTTTCCATAACGCTTATGCCTATTTCCACACCGGCTATTCCCATAGGATAATCTATAAAACCTTCGGTACAAGACGCGTCCGCACCGTTTTCTTCCATTTCTTGTTTAGAAATGATAATCATTGCAACTTGTCCGTCGTGATAAAACTTCATTTTTTTCATAACGGATAAGAACAAATTAGACCTATTCGGGGATTGATTGTTAAACATCATTTGATTGATTTTATATAAATCCGCACCCTTTTCCATAAGTTCGCTCGCAACTTTTAACGTTTGAGCGGTGGTATTGTTATGAGAAAAATTCCCCGTGTCCGTAACTACGCCAAGCAATAAAAATTGCGCTATTTTATCGCTTATAGTATATCCGATCCTTTTTAAAAGTACGAACGTAACCTCGCAACAAGAAGCTTTTTTATCGACGTAATTGTATTTTGCGTATTCCGAATTCGATACATGATGATCGATATTGAGCGTAACGGTGTCGTTTCGAATAAATTGACAGCAGTCGCCCGTTTGTCCTAAAGACGCACAGTCCACGAAAACGTAAAGAGAATATTTTTCGTTTATCGACGCAAAATTTTTATAGTTTAGACTTTCAGGTAAAAAATTATATTTTTGCGGAATAACACCGTCGCAAACGACGTCGGCTTTTTTACCGCTAGCATTAAAAACTTCCATTAACGCTAAACTCGCTCCTATAGTATCTCCGTCGGGGCGAGTGTGAGAGATAATTAAAACGCTTTCCGCATTGTCAAACAACTTTTTAATCGTTTCTTCACTCGTTTGTTTCATTGATTTTCTCCAAAAGCTCGTCAATACGTTGTCCGTAAGCCATAGAGGTATCCTCTTTAAATCTTAATTCCGGAACGGTACGAACGTGCATACGAGAAGACAATGCCTTTCTAACCGCACCAGCCGAACTCTTTATCGCCTCAAGCGTTTTTTGTTTTTTCTCCTCCGAAACAGAATATACGCTTATAATAACGTCTGCATACTTTAAGTCCGCCGTAACGTTTACTTCCATAACGGTGAACATTTCCGTAATATCGGGATTTTTGATTTCGTATTTTAAAATTTCGTATATGTTTTTACGAAATTCGTTATTTAATCTTCTCTCCCTTTTTTCTTTCATATAAGCTCCTTATTATAATTCGACAAACCGCCCGCAACCGTTAGGTGTACGAGCGAGTCGTTTTTAAAATTATTTATCTTCTTCGATATAACATATCGAAACCGAAACCGTTTTTATTGAGTATTTGAATAAAGCATTTATTATTACGAGTATAAATATGCAAGTTAACGCAGTTATTACCATTTTTATCCCCCTAAACCCGTTAAAAAAACTATTTATCTTCTTCTTCGATATAACATTCGATAAAGTCGCCAACCTTAATTTCATTAAAGTTTTCAATAGAAATACCACATTCCTGTCCTGCGGAAATTTCAGCAACTTCGTCCTTGTAATGTTTTAAAGTCAAAACGTTACCTTCACAAATTTTTACGTCGTCACGATAAATCATAAGCTTTCCGTTTCTAACCATTTTTCCGTCGTGTACTACGCAACCCGCAATAACGCCGACTCCTTTAATTTTAAACGTGTCTTTAACTTCTGCCTTACCGAAATATACGTCGTGATATTTAGGAACAACCAAACCTTTCATTGCGTTTTGAACGTCCTCTATCGCTTCGTATATAATCTTGTAAATCTTTATGGAAACTTTACTTCTTTCCGCCAAAACTTTCGCTTTGGAATCTGGACGAACGTTAAATCCTATAATTATCGACGACGACGAATCGGCAAGCGTTACGTCCGTTTCGTTTATTGCGCCTACGCCCGAATGAACGACGGTAACCTTAACTTCGTTATCCGACAACTTCATCAACGAATCCTTAACCGCCTCAACGCTTCCTTGAACGTCTGCTTTGATTATTATGTTAAGGTTTTTAAGGTCGCCCTCCGCCATTTTATTGATAGCGTCTTCATAAGACATTTTTTGTTCTTTTATAAGGTTTAATCTTTCTTTATTCTTTCTTTCTTGAGCAACGAGTTTTAACAGCTTATCTTTATCTCCGCCCTTAACTGCGTAAATAGTGTCGCCTGCGTTGGGAACGTCGTCTAGTCCGATAATGGACACGGGCATAGAAGGACCTGCTTCTTTAATCATTCTTCCCTTGTCGTCGACCATTGCTCTAACTCTTCCGATTACGGTTCCCGCAACCACGTCGTCACCCGTGCGTAAAGTTCCGTTTTGAACGATAATATTCGCAACGGGTCCCTTACCCTTATCGAGTTTCGCTTCGACTATCGTTCCTTTTGCAGAACGTTCGGGGTTAGCTTTCAATTCTTTAAGTTCCGCAAGCATAAGTACGGATTCCAAAAGTTTGTCTATCCCCTCTCCCGTTTTAGCCGAAACGGGTATCATCATCGTATCTCCGCCCCATTCTTCGACAAGTAATTCTTTGTCCGCAAGTTGTTGACGAAGTCTGTCTATATCCGAGTGTTGTTTATCTATCTTGTTTGCCGCAACTATAATAGGAACGCCTGCGCTTTTAGCGTGGTTTATAGCCTCCACGGTTTGAGGCATAATTCCGTCGTCTGCCGCAACAACCAAAATGGCAATATCGGTTATTTGCGCTCCTCTTGCTCTCATTTGAGTAAACGCAGCGTGTCCCGGAGTATCCAAGAAAGTTATTTTTTCGCCTTTCACCTCAACCGTATAAGCACCTATATGTTGAGTAATTCCGCCCGCTTCTCCCGCAGTAACGTTAGTGCTTCTGATTTTATCCAAAAGCGAAGTTTTACCGTGGTCAACGTGTCCCATAACGGTAACGATGGGCGGACGTTTAACGTATCCGCTTTGGTCGTCGGACTGTTCGTCGAATTCTTCGCTCAATCTTTCCTCGGCGCTCTTTTCAAGTTTAAGTTCAAGCTCAACTCCCGCCTCTGCGGCGATATACTGCGCAACGTCAAACGATAACGAATCGTTTATCGTTTTCATAATCATTTCTTTAAAGAGCATTTTCGTTATTTCTACGGCGCTTACTCCGATTTTTTCACTCAATTCTTTAATCGGAATTTTTTCCTTCGTAATAACGGCGTGTTCTATTTTCGTTACGGTTTGTTGAACGGCGTCTTTCTTTTGTTTTCTTACTTTTCTGTATCCGCTCTCGTTTTCTTCAAAACCTTTGTTGTTTAACTGCTCTTTTGCAAGCGTTCTTTTATTAGGAGCCTTTTTATCTTCGTAATTTTTTCCGCCGACATTGTTCTTTTTCTGTTTCGTCGTATGACTGTTTTTATTTTCCTTGGGAACGAATGCTTGCGCTACGGCGCTAGGCTTAAATCCTTGACCGACTTTTCCGTTCGGCGTAGGTTTAGAAGGTCTTTCTCCGTTGTTGGGTTTAAAGCTCTTTCTCTCGGAAGTCTTGTCGTTAGTCGGACGATATTCCCTCTTTTTAGGTTCTTCCGCTGGACGTTGTAAAAACCTTCTCTCTATCACGGGAGCGTTCCCGTTCGTTTCCGTTTTTACCACTACTACTCCTACTTTCGTGGTAATAGTTTTCGTTTCGGTTTTCGTTTCGACTACTTCCTTTTTTTCTTCTTCGTTTTCCTTTCGGGAAACGGGCTCGCTAGTCGGAACTTCTTCCGCCACAACCTTTTTTTCTTCTTCCTTTTTATCGGGAGATTCTTTTACTTCCTCAACGACAACTTTGTCGGAGACAGAAACTACGGGTTCAACGACGGACTCTTGCGCGTCCGTTTCTATGGCGTTTTCTTTAATTTTAAACTCGCTTATTTTCTTATCAAGCTCCTTATTAAGCTTTATAAGAGAACTTTTTTTAGATTTTAAAGACGCAATAGAATCTTTAATAACGTTACCTTTGCTAATCTCCAAAAGTTCTTTCATAAATTTATTGTCCGCCATCGTTTAACAACCTCCTTGATAAAACGAAAAATCACAGTCTATATTATCTACTATTGCGTCGGCAAGACTTTTATTGCCAACCGACACCGTTTTACACTCTTCCGATACGTAATCGGCTAACGCCACTTTGCAAAGAAGCAACCGACAATTACGTTCGTCAGAAATTTTTATGAGTTTTTTTAGCGTACTCTCGCCTATATTTTCATCAACTACGATTAAATAAGTTTTTTTGTTCGACTTTTCTATATTGTTAAAACCGACCGTTAATTTACCCGATTTTTTACAAAAGCCTAGATAAGTCTTTATTTTGTTATTCAATAGTCTTTAATTCCTCTATCAATTTATCGTAAGTTTCTTCCGAAACCTCTATTTTTAAAGCTCTCGTCAAAAACTTACCCTTTTTTAATTTGGAAAAACACCCTTCGTCTTTACACACGTATGCGCCACGCCCGGATTTTTTCCCCGTTAAATCGAGTTCAACGGTTCCCTGAGGCGTCCTAACGATTCGTACAAGACTTTTTTTATCTGCTTCACCCTTGCAAACAATACAAGTTCTCTGCGGTTTTTTCTTTTGCATTATTCTGCTTCTCCGACCTCTTCGTCGTATTCTTCGTCGTCATAGTCTCCGGAAGCTTTTGCAACCGATTCGCTCTTAATGTCGATTTTCCAATTAGTAAGCTTAACGGCAAGTCTTGCGTTTTGTCCGCTTTTACCTATCGCAAGCGACAACTTATCGTCGGGAACGACGACTTTGGCGATTTGCTCGCCCTCTAATGCGGAAACCTTTAAAACCTTTGCGGGCGATAAAGCTTTAGCAATGTATTCAAGAGGATCTTCGCTCCATAAAATAATATCTATTTTTTCTCCGTGAAGTTCTTCAACCACGGCGTTTACTCTTGCTCCTCTGGGTCCGACGCAAGCGCCTACGGCGTCTATGGAACTATCCGAACTGTATATCGCGATTTTCGTTCTTTGACCGGGTTCTCTTGCGATAGATTTTATTTCAACGAGTCCGCTCCTAATTTCTGGAACTTCGTTTTCAAACAACCCTCTGACTAAATAAGGAGAGGTTCTCGATACCATAATTTGGGCGTTAAGTCCGCTGTTACGAACTCTTTTAACGTAAACTTTGATTTTTTCGCCGACGTTGTACGTTTCACCGGGTACTTGGTCTTGAGGAAGCATTATTCCTCCTACGTTTCCGTTACCTATTTCTACGTAAACGTTTTTATCTTCGACCTTCCTTATAATACACGTCTGCAATGCATTTTCTTTATCTTCAAACTCGGAAATAATATTGTCTCTCTCCGCCTCACGAAGCTTTTGTCTTATTACTTGAATTGCCGTTCCGCTTGAAATTCTGTCAAACTCGTCCTTGGGAACGATTTCGGCAAGCTCCACGTATTCTCCGAGTTTTGCCGTTCTTTTTATTTGCTTCGCTTCTTCCAGCGTAATTTCCTTGTCGGGGTTCTCGACTTGTTCGACAACCATTTTCACAACGGAAAATTTAATGGAATTCTTTTCTTTGTTTAATTTGACTTTTACGTCGAAAGCATCGCCTTTAAGTCTTTTGTATCCGCAAGACAAGGCGTTTTCTATGGAATCGAGAAGAGATTGTTCGTCGATACCCTTTTGTTCCACAAGTTCGCTTAACGCATCAAAAAAATCTTTGTTAATCATTTTATACTCCTTAAATATATCCCCGATTTTTCATATAAAAAATCAATCGAATTTAACGGCTTCGTTTATTTTTGCTATTTGATTCATATTGATTTTTATCGTTTCGTTTTCTAATTCGACTTCCACGCAATTTACGTCGTAAGAAATCAATTTCGCTTCAAAAAACTTTTTGCCTTTTATAGGGGCAAACAATTTTATCTCCACGTCTTTTCCGATTCTTTTTAAAAAATCCCTTTCCGTTTTAAACGGACGGGTAAGCCCCGGAGAAGAACAGTTTAGCGTGTATGCGCTACCGTTAGATACGTCAGCCTCGTCAAGCAAAGGGTCTACGGCGTTATGAATTTTTTCCAACGTGTCGATATCTATACCGTCTTCTTTGTCGATATAAAAAGTTAAAGAGGGATTTTTACCCGTTTTAGTTTCCACCTCGACAAGCTCGCAACCTAATTCCGTTATCGTCGGCAATACGATTTTTTCTATTTCGTCTACGCTTAAAAAAGTCATCGTTTCTCCCCGCATAAATCTTTGAGAGCAACCGCAAAGGTTACTCTCAATACTAGCGTACTAATAAGTTTATAATTATTATACCATTAAAATATTAAATTGGCAAGCATTTTTTCAAATTTATCAACTCAATAAATAATTTTGCCGTTGCGTGCGCGTCGGACATCGCTCTATGATGTAAAAACTCAATTCCGAAATATCCGCAAACGGTGTTCAGTTGATAATTTTTTAACCCTTTTAAAGTGTTTCTCGATATTTCAAGCGTGTCGTAATAGTTATTCTCGACGTAGTAATTTTCCCTTTCAAAATGATTTTTTATCATCGTAATATCGAAAGAAGCGTTATGCGCAACCAAAATTGCTCCGTCTATATATTTATAAAAATCACCGCACATTTCCGAAAAAGTCGGTTTATCTTTTACCATTTCGTCGTCAATACCTGTCAATTCGGTTATTCTTTGACTTATTTTTATTTGCGGATTTATCAAAGTGGTAAAACAGTCGACTATAACTCCGTTAACTATTTTTACGGCGCCTATTTCGGTTATACGGTCGTTAATCATGTCCAGACCCGTGGTTTCGACGTCGAACACGACGAAGGTTTTTCCGATTAAACACTCGCTCGGTTGCACGTTTTGCTTAAACATATTTATTTGCGAACAGTCTTCGATTTCAGAAGGACATATCTTTTTATAGGTTGCGGGAACTTTTTTTGCAGGCTTACGCTCGGGAACAAAATCTTCGGGAAAATCGCAACACCCTATATTATTTATTTTAAAATCGGCTCTACCGTTATATTCGCTCATTTCCCCTTTCATAATCAACGCGTCGCCCGATTTTAACGCCTCGATAAATTTAGACTTGTCTTTTAAGGGAAAATATTTTCCCGTCAGTCTTCCCGTCTTATCGGTAAAACTTATCAAAAACATATCCTTGCCTTTCGACGTGGTAAGCTTTCTTATTTCGGTTATTATTCCGCACACCGTCAATTCCGAACGCATACTCAAAGCGTCGGCTATATAAATTGCCGTATCGCCCTCGTCGTACGACATATACGAACGAACGTTATTAACCTTTATGGTTCTTACTTTTACTTGCTCGAAATCGGAAAAAACCGCTTCTTCTTTTACGGAAGCAATCTCACGCTCCTCCCTTAAAACGGTATTTATTTTTATGTCCTCGCAAAAATTTTCGTCTAAATACTCTTTTAACGAGTCGAATATTTTTCCGTTTTTAAACATTTCTATTTCATTGTCGGACAACGCCAGCTCTATTTCGCAAGTTTCGTTTTTAAAGACGAAATCCTCTCTTTTAATAACTCCAACAAAATACTTTCTATTAGAAATAAATCTGTCGTAAAGCATTTGTTCAACTAAATCTTTATCGGCTTTAACTTTGTTTACGACAACTTTTACGTTGTGAAATTCGCTAGGCAAAAACGAGGCGACTACGTCTTTTATCAAGTTACAAACGTTGTCATCAACGCTCAAGTTATTTATGAATCTTACCTCTATCGACTTTGAGTTTTTATCTATTTTTACGTTTTTAATCTTTATCGAAGAAACGCTTTCGTCAACGCTTCTTATTGCGGAAAGCAGTTCTTCTTGTTCATAGTTCTTCGACAATTTTCTCTATTTCCTTTAAAAATTCTTTCTCTACGTCTTCGCTTTTAACGGTTTTGTAAACTTTGCCCTTTTTAAAAATAACGCAACTTCCCTTTCCGCCCGCAATACCTAAATCGCAATCGGAAGCTTCCCCCGGGCCGTTTACAACGCAACCCATTACGGCGATTTTTACGGGAACGCTAACGTTTCTTGTGAAATTACAAACGCTTTCAGCTAGCTTCTCCATATCGTACTCGGTTCGTCCGCAAGTAGGACAAGAGATTATTTCGGCATAGTTTTTATCTATACCCGTCGCACGAAGCAAATCTTTACCTGCATAAACTTCTTCTACGGGGTCTGCCGTAAGCGAAACCCTTATCGTGTCGCCTATTCCGTCCATTAAAAGCGAACCTATCCCCGCAGAGCTTTTTATTATTCCCATACGCCTCGTTCCCGCCTCGGTAACGCCGACGTGCAGAGGATAATCGGTGCGTTTAGCGATATATCGGTAGGTTTTTACCGTTAAGGGAACCGACGAAGTTTTTGCGGAAATTACGATATTCTCAACGCCGTATTTTTCAAGTTGAGCAACTCTTTTTAAAGCGCTTTCACCGAGAGAAATTTCGTTTTTTCCGTATTTTTCCAAAAACTCTTTTTCAACGCTACCGCTGTTAGAGCCCACCCTTACGGCGCAAGCGTGTCTTTTTATACAGTCCGCAACGATTTTTACGTTTTCTTCCGAACCTATATTGCCGGGGTTAATCCTAACCTTGTCAACGCCGTTTTCAATAGCGGAAACGGCAAGGCGATAATCGAAATGCACGTCCGCAACAAGCGGAATATGTATTTTATCTTTAATCGTTTTTACGGCGTTTGCGTCGGCAGTATCTTTGACGGCAACCCTTATAATATCGCAACCAGCTTTTTCCAAACGCAATATTTGCTCTACTACTTCGTCCGTTTTTTCGGTTTTGATATTAGTCATGCTTTGTACGGCTATTTTGTTACCGTTACCGATATTTACGTCGCCTATTTTTACGCTTTTACTCATCTTTATTCATCTCGTAAATCATTCTTAATCCGTCAAGCGTTAAACGTCTATCGACAACGTCTATAACGTTCGTGTGGCGAGCGATTATTTCGCCTAATCCGCCCGTTACTATAACTATACACTCTTCGGCTAATTCTTTTTTCATTTCGGAAACTATTTTTTCTACAACGCCGATATAGCCGTTTATCATTCCCGCCTGCATATTCGTTACGGTGTCCGTAGCGATAACTTTTTCGGGCATTACAAGTTCGATATTAGGAAGTTTTGCAGTGCCGTTAACAAGCGAGTCGAGCGCCGTTTTCATACCGGGGAAAATGGCTCCGCCTAAAAATTCGCCCTTGGAATTTACGGCGTTAAAGGTAAGCGCCGTGCCGAAATCTATGCAAATGGTTGCCTTTTTGTATTTATTGTAGCAAGCAAAAGAATTTACTATTCTGTCGGCGCCGACTTCGTTAGGGCTTTTTACTTTAAAAACTATTCCCGTTTTTAATTTAGTGCTGACTATTATAGGAGAAATCCCTAAATAATCCTTACACATATGCTCCATAGTATAGTTGAGTTGAGGAATAACCGACGACATTATAACCCCCGTTATATCCTCTTTTTTAATATTTGCGCCGTTTATAAGGTCGGACAGTATTACGCCGTATTCGTCGGAAGTGGAAACGTTTACGGAAGACACCCTAAACGTAGCCTTTAACTCTTCTCCGTCAAAAATAGCGTATTTTATATTGCTGTTACCTATATCTATACAAACTATCATAACTTCTCCAACAAAATAAGTTAATATTATTGTAATTCTTTTTTTGCTTTTTTGCAAGCGTAGGTAACACTTTATCTTCATTTAGCGTAAAATATATTGACGACGGGAAATAAAAACGATACATATAATTCCGTCCGAATATTCTGGAGGAAATAATAATGAACTGTTTTGGATTCGGCGACAACGGTTGCCTTTACTTACTTATAATTTTACTTATCCTTTGTCTTTGCGGTAACGGGTGTATATCGGGAATAATAGATAAAATTTGTTCTTGCGGTTACCTTCCGTTAATACTCGTGCTACTTTGCTGTTGTAAAGACAAATTTAAACCCTTCCTCGGCGGTTGCGGTTGTAAATAAAACTAAGGCGGGATTTAGTCCCGCCTGTTTTTTAACTTTCAATAACCTAAAAATTCAACGCCCTTTAAAAGAATTTCGTTTAGCGTTTCGCCTCGGAGCGAATAGAACACTACTTTCCCTTGACGTTTGGTTTTTACCGCCCCCATACCCTTTAAAAGGCGTAATTGATGCGAAACCGTGGTTTGGTTCACGGAAATTACTTCCGATAAATCCGTAACGCACATTTCGCTAATGGCAAGCGCAGACAAAATTTTTAATCTTGTTTCGTCGGAAAACAAAGAAAACACGCAAGCTAAATCGCTTATTACTTCGCTAGAAGGAATGTATTCTTCCACCATTTCTTGGGTCTTTTTATCTAATAATAAAATTTCGGACATATCGGTTAAATCCCTTAAAATCTATTTAATAATATTTTAAAATAAATCTTAAAACGTGTCAATATAAAGGGATATTTAGCCGAGTGAAAATAAAGTAAAATTTAGACGAACAAAGTCTTTTTAGGAGGTATTATGACGAATTCCACAAACCTAGCGTTATTCGGCTTATTTTTTTTGTTGACGAATAACAATACGCTGTCTACAACGCAAACGTTATTATTGCTAGCGCTTTTATCAAGCGGTTCGAATACGTGCAATCCGCTAAATTAACAAAGAATTTCCTTTAAAAACCAAAGCAAAAACGAAAACGAACCTAGAATTTACTTTCTAAGTTCGCTTTTAATTTATTGCGTAGCTATTACTCAACCGTATGCAAACAAGTATAAATAAATTATTCTTCAGTAGTCAAGAAGTATAGGGAACGAATTATAATAAACATATGATAAACGTTTCCTATTTTTTACGTTTTGCAATAACTCGTTCAAATAAACAAAAATACCAAAATTACAAAAAGTATTATCCTCTTGTAAGATAAAAATTAAACAAAGGTCTGATACTTTTCGTATCAAACCTTTTCTTTACGTGGTGCCGGAGACCGGAGTCGAACCGGTACGGTTGTTACACCGAGGGATTTTAAGTCCCTTGCGTCTACCTATTCCGCCACTTCGGCATCTTTTTATCGTAGGTATTATATCACAATTTATTTCTATTTTCAACTGTTTTTACTCTTTTATTTCGGGTTTTTTTATTTTTTTTACTACAAACACGTTTGACGGGATAAAGCAATAAATAGCGTTGTGTTTTTTTATCAAATACCGATAAAATAAAAATTAAAAAAGCATAACGCAAAAACGTTATGCTTTTAAAAATACATTATAAAAGATACAAATTAAATCTTCATTCCCGAAGTCGCTATACCTTCTACGAAGAACTTTTGCGCATAGAAGTACAAAATCAACGTAGGTAATAATGCAACCATACAAGCGGCAAATACTTTAGGAATATCCTTTCCTGCGGTTCCTTTAATCGAAACCAAAACAAGTTGTACGGTCTCGAAAGA
>CAZRMT010000003.1:21152-54888 GCA_964601265.1 uncultured Christensenella sp. | reverse complement strand
CCTTTCCTGCGGTTCCTTTAATCGAAACCAAAACAAGTTGTACGGTCTCGAAAGAAGTTCCTGCGCCTTGTAAGTAAAGCTTAGGTCCGAAGTAGTCATTATATCCTCCGACGAAACCTAAAATGCCTTGCGCTATCAACGCAGCACCGGAAAGCGGAACAACTATCTTGAAGAACATTTTATAATAACCCATTCCGTCAAGTTTTCCTGCTTCTATAAGGTCGGTAGGAATACCCGTGAAGTATTGCTTTAAGAAGAATACCGCCGTTGCCGCACCGAACATTCCAGGTATAAACAACGGGAAAGCCATCCAAAGCGTACCGTAAGAAAGAATTTCTCTGTAAATCGAATACGAAGGAGCCAAGGATAAAGCGCCCGGCAACATCATAGTCGAAAGAAGTAAACCGAACATCCAGTTTTTACCCTTAAACGTTAGCTTGGAGAACGCAAACGCGCTCATAGCCGACGTAAATAATCCCATTAAGGTAGTAGGCAAAACCAAAATTACGGTAAACACAAACGCAAAAGGAACTCTCGGGAATTGTGTTTTATTACCAAATTCGTTTAAGTATGCTTTTGTGGAAGACGCGTCGAAGAATACGTTTCTATAGTTGGTAAGCAAATCGTATTTCGTTTTACTTATCGGGAACAATTTCGCAAGCTTTATCGTGCTGTTGTTATAGTTTGCAGAAGTCAAAGTAGACTCGATTAAAGCTATAAACAACGGGAACAAAGTCCACACGGCAAAGATAATAAGGAATATGTATAGCAAAAGTTTTCCGATTATAGAAGAAACGGAAACGCCTTCTTTTTTCTTCTGTTCTTCGGTTAATTCAATTCTTTTTCTGTATCCGCCAACGCTCGACTCTAAAGCGACTTCTTGACTAGCATTGTTTTCTACGTTCTCTTCGGGAGAAATTTGATTTTCGTTTTTAATTTCGTCCATTTTATCCTCCTTAATCGTAGCTTACCCAATACTTGGAAACAACGAAGTTAATTATTGTGATTATACCGATAATTATAGCAAGTACCACACCCGTTGCGCAGGCAAGTCCCGGTCTAATGTTGTCGGAACCACCCATAAGCAAGCTTTGAATGTACGCCATAACCGTAGTTGCGGGGTTGTTAATATCTACTCCGAAATATTTAGTAGGAGCGGGATTACCACCGATTTTCGCAACCATATCAGGCGTAACGTACGCTTGCAACGAACCGATAACGCCCGTGATAAACAAATAGAAAGTCGTAGGCGAAATTGCAGGCAACGTTATTTTAAAGAAAATTTGGAAAGCATTTGCACCGTCAACCTTTGCAGCCTCGTAATAGGAGTTGTTTACGTTTGTTAAAGCGGCGGTAAACAAAATAATTTGGAATCCCGTTCCGCCCCATACGTTGATTATAAATACAACCGTATAGAAACGCTCAACCGTCCAGTTCAATGTATCGACTGCTCCGCTCGAATTTGTTTTGACCTTTCCCATTGCAACCAAGATAGAGTTTAAAATTCCCGTTTTGGAGAAAAATTCACCCCATATCAACGAAATTGCAATAGAAGAACAAATAAACGGTATTAAGTATATGGTACGCATAACGTTTTTACCTTTTATCTTTTTGGAAAGGAAAAACGCAACTAGCAAGCTTAATACAATACAAACGGGCAAGGAAACGAATTGAACCAAAGTCGTAATCAAGGTCTCAACGAACATACCGCTATCGGGATCCGACGCCTTGTGCTTAAACAAGTACAAGTAGTTTTGTAGTCCGACGAAATCGCAGTTCCAATCTCCTTTATACTTTTTACCTGCTTCAAGTCCGGCAGGATAAATTCTGAAAAAGAACTCATTCGTGTCAAAATCGAAAAAGGACATTACGATACCCAAAATCATAGGCGCCAATCCGAAGATTAAAAAGCCTAAAACGGGTATTATAGCCATGGATATACCTGCGGCGTTCTCCTTTTTGTCAAAATGTTTTCTTTTTTCGTAGATTCGTTCTAAATTCATAGACACCTCTATAAGAAATTATCAAAGGTATAACCCGTGAGTTATACCTTTGCATAACTTTTAATACAATATTTACTGTTGTTAGGATTTTCCAACCATAGTGTATTCTTTAATTACCGCAAAAGTATCGGTAAAGTCTGCACAGTTAACAAATTGTTCAAAGGACATAGTTCCGTTTCTAACTTGGTTGTTTAAAGCGCCCGCCCAGTTATCAATCCACTTAGAACCGGTCTTTAAGAACGCCCAGTCACCTTCGCCTTCGTACATAGCGGCGTCGATAAACACTTCTGCATTGTAAGGTCTAAGTAACTTACCGTTATCGTCTCTTTGGTTAAGGAATACACCGCTAGTGGTGTCTTTAGCGATAGACATTTGAGAAGGAATAGCAAATCCTTGTAAAGATTGAGCTTTCTGTCCGTCTTCGCCTGCGATAAATTTAACGAAATCCCAAGCGGCGGCTTTCTTCTCGTCGGAAGCGGTAGCGCTTATAGCCAACGAAACAGATCCGCTGTGTCCCGCGATTACGCCTTGGTTTTTAACGGTTCTATCGATAGAGAAAGTACCGTTGTCGTTATTGTAAGTTCTGTAAATCGGAAGCGGAGCAACGTCCCAAGCGAAAGTTGCTTGTTCTCTGAACGTGGTAACATTCCATCTTCCGTCAACCAAGAAGTTAAGGTTTCCCGATAAGAATTCTTTACTCTTAGCACCGTCCGAACCCAAAGAGGAAGGAGTAGGAGTTACTTGATAACCGTTAGTTCCGTCAATGTCAACGTTGGTTGCTGCGGAAAGTCTTACGAATTCGGTAAACGCTTCTCTTTGAGAAGGAAGAACTTGTAATTTTCCTCCGCCTACGACTTCGTCGTTAGCTTGGTTAGAATATCCGATAGAAGAATCGTATTGAGCTCTGCTAGCTCTATTTTGGTTAACTGAAGAACCTGCGATTTCTTCTTCGTTGATAAGTTTGTCGTTGTAAGAAATGATTTCGCCTTTATCGTAGTGATTTCCGTTAACGTCGAAACCGTTTTCGTCGATTACGATAAAGTTTTTAGTATCGTCAACCAAAGTGAAGTCGTAGAAACCTCCTTCGTATTCGCTACTAGTGGACTCAACGTATTCGATACAGTTACCGCCTACGCTCCAACCGTAGTTGAACCACCATTCGGTGAAGTATCCGCCTTGGAATTGAGAATTGGTTTTTCTTACGGCACTAGCTATAACTTTTGCAACTTCGACGATTTCGTCCCAACTCATAGCGATTTTGTTGTTGATGAATTTTTGACCTTCTTCGTCAACAAAATATCCGTAAACGCCTACGGTTCCGTATATTTGTACGCCTGTATCTTGTCCGTAATAAGGAACGTTGTTTTTACTATATTCTATCTCTCCTCTGGTAAAGGTTTCTCCCTCATTAAATCTATCAAGGTCTTCTTCAGCAACGCTTATAACGTGAATTCCAGCAGCTTTAAGTTGGTCTTCGTTATAGAACATAACCGTAGGACCAATATCCTTAGGCATACCATACCAAGCTCCGTTGCTGTCGGCATTTTCACCTGCACGGTGGTTGGTGGTAGAATAGAAATATCTGTCGTAAATAGACGGCCACATTTCGGTATAGTCGATACCGTTAGAACCGTTTACGAATTCGTTAAGGTTAGCAAGGAAACCAGACTCAACGTATTGTTTATATTGTCCGTCGCCCACGTAAAATACTTCGGGACAATAAGCGGTTCCTAAAGAAGTGGAAATAGATTCCATAACGTTAGAAACGTCGTTATAGTCAACCGCAATGGTCTTTCCGTTATAGGTATGTCCTTCTGCGTTATATTGATCTACAAGGCTACCGAAAACTCTTTTTTCAACGTCTTCACCGTCACCGTAGAAAGCGATAACGATTTTGTCGTCGTCGTCACCCCAGTCAAAACCGCCACCGGAAGCACTGCTACTCGAAGAAGCCGATGAACTCGTAGGCTTGGACGAAGGTTTAGACGAAGAACTCGTCGAACCCGAGCCACCGCCACCGCCACAAGCGGTGAAACCGATAGCAAATACAAACACTAAACTTAAAATTAAGCAAAGTATTCTTGATTTACCTTTCATAATAAAAATCCTCCATTTTTTATAAGTCAAACGACCTTATAAGTCGAAAGACAAAAATTCGCTTTAATTATTATAACACAATTTTTTAAAAATTCAAACCTTTTTAAGGTGTTTTTTGCAGAAAAGCATAATTTTGTGTATATAACAACTATATACCAAAAACCACTCTTTGTCAATATCAAATTTAAAATTAATTTCTACTTTTTGAAAATTAAGTTTTTGATAGTATAATTTTTTTAGAAAGAGCAAAATCCGAAAGGAGTTCTGCTCTTTCTTAAAGTTTTAATTAGGAAACGCTCGAAGAGTATACGACGTAAGAACTAAATTCGCACAACATCACTAGGTCGATAGAAGAAGTGTTAGAGCCGTCGTTATGGCTTCTCGTAACTCCGCTGATTTCGTACTTTAACCAGTACTGCGTGTTTTTATAGTCGGGGTTTAAGGAATTGATATAGTAAGTCACCACTATTTTACCGCTAGAAGTACCTACGTTGGTACCGACTACCGTAATTTGAATATACGCATTGCGTGTAATATCCGCAAATTTAGTACCCGTACTGTTATCGGTGTTGCCCGTAAACATAGAAGTATCGCTAGAACTTACCGCTACGCTGTTGCCCGTATCTTGGGCACTAGCATTATTATTCGGATCACACCACCAGTGTCCGTCTTGACGAAGCACTGTAACATGAGAATAATCACACCAGCCGTAAATTGCAAGTATCGCGCTTCTCCATTTGGCGTCGGCATAACTTAATCCCGAACTGTAAGTGAGTTGATATAGATTTATGGTGGCGTTGAAATTGCCCGTTAATCCCGTTCTTATAGTGGTTCTTACTCTTCCGTCGGTCCAATTTCCGTTGGTATTGTCTTTATTGTAAATAGTCGTACCCATTGCGGAAGTATCCACTGCGACGGTACCCGTAGATTTTTCCATATTGATATACTCTAACGTATAAGTACAGTCTTCTCCACCGAAGCCTACGTCTACTGTTCCCGAAACGCTTTCGAAAAGGAAGTCCATATAGTAAGCGGTGGATTTTGCGTAAGAGTAAACCTTGTATCCGACAACTACCGTGGTTCCCGTTTTGGTTATAGTGATAAGTATATCGGACCTGCCTTGCATTACGCTTTGAAGTACGGAAGCCATTCCCGTATAACCTTGAGTCCATTCGCCGTAAGGAGCACCTATACTCCAACTGTATCTGTCAAACCTTAAATATCTTCCGAGAGAATTGTCGGAAGTGTTGTAAATTCCAACAAGAATAGCTCTCCAGCTGTCGGCAGCGGTTTGCATTTGATAAACGTCGGTAAGTTTTGCTTGCATAAAGAAGTCGTCGGAAATTCCGTTAACTTTTACAAGTCCGCTTACGCCCGTAATACCTTTCCTTGCAACGAGTACAGGAGTGGATAGCACGCTAGTTGACGTAGTTGCGTTTCTCGTGTAGGTTACGCTGTAACTTTCCGCACTCGTTCCCGTTCCCGTAACTACGGAAGATTTAGACGCAGTATAACCGCTCATTGCCGTGTTAAAGGTGTAGGCAAACCCCGGAGCCATATAGTAAACACTGTTGCCTCTCGAAATTTCGTCGGTACCGGAGAATGAATAGCTTACGGTTACCGTCTTTTTATCAACGGCGTAGCCGATATAACAATCGGAAACGTTGGTTTTATTTAATATGGTTCCGCTGTCGTTAGTTTGAGCTCCGTTTTCAAACTTGATACCGCTACTCTTAGCTCCGCTAATCATAAACGAAACGTAGTCGCTAATAGTTTTGGTGTTGTTTTTTGTAGTCGCATCGAAGTACAGTACCCTTAAACCGTTTCTGTACCAGTCGATAGAGCCGTCGGTATTGAACGAAATCGTGTAAACGCAACCCTCTTTTATAGCGGCGTCGTAGTTATAAGTCGTTCCGTAAGCGTCGTTATTGCCGTGTCCGTGAACTCCGTCCCACCAATCGTCCACGAAAGTTCCGTTATCGTCAAACCAGTTAATACAACCCGTAAAGACGTTGGCGTTTTTAATAGAGAAAACTTTACACCAGTCGCCTATACTATAAGCCGTATCATCGGTTATTTTGTAGGTTACCGAGAAGCCCGTTTTAGCGGTTATTACGGGGATTGCGCCCGTAGAAGAACCAGACGAGAACTTTTTGGTGCTATCCAAAGAGTATGCGTACGTTACCGTTTGGGAACTTGCGCCCATAGTAATGGTTTTAGAGCCTTCGCTAGCCTTGATAAGTCCGTTGTAGGCGGTAAGGCTTACGGGGTTAACCGTCTTTTTGTCGCCGTAAGCAACGGTGTAAGTTTCGGTGTTGGCAAAAGCAGAGCCGTCGCCTTGAATTATGTGTTGTACCGTTAAGGTATAATTATTTTTGGTGTAGGAAATAGTTACCGTTTTACCGACAGTATCCATAGTAACGTTTATAGAAGAACTGCTTGCGGTGTACCCGTCGAAAGTCTTAGCGCTTACCGTAGTGCTCGTACCGAAAGTCATAGACTTGGTTTCGGTTTGTAAAACGGTATCTCCGCACTTATGGTTTACGGTTAAAGTGCAAGTTTTAGCTTTAAATACCGCTTTAAACTCAACGTTGGTGGTGACCGTATAAGTCGACCCCCCCCCGGTGATTTTTTCGCCGTTTGCGGTAAAGTAATCTAATTCGTAACCCGTGCTAGGCGTTGCCGTAAGCGTTATGGTCGCCCCGTAGGAAACCGTTCCGCTCGGGCTTATAGATACGCTTCCGTTCGTGCAAGTTCCCGCACTAACGGTAACGGTGCCCACTTTAAAGGTTACCACGATTTCCGCGTTGACTGCGGGCATACTGAACGAAGTTCCCGAAATTGGCGTTCCGTTTACCTTTACAGTATCTAACACGTAGCCGTTTTCAGGCGTTGCGATTACGCTAATAGTTTCGTTATACGTTGCGGAAGTTTTATTATCCTTAACAGAAGCGGTTCCGTTTCCGCCGTCTACCTTTATAGATAAGGTATACTCGATAAGTTCGAACTCGACGGTAATAGTAACGTTTTCAGCGGGCATTGTAAACTTGCCTTCTTGGAGCGTTACGCCCGTTAAACTCTTTAACTTATATCCCGTTGCGGGGGTTACGGTAACGGTAACGACTTCGCCGTTAACTGCGGTAGATTTAACTTCTACGGTTCCGCCCACTCCGCCCGTGACGGTAGTATTTATATTATAAGGTATCTTTTCAAACTCGATTACAACGGCAACCATGCTTGCGGGCATAGTAAACTTATTGTTTGCGTCTACCGTAACGCCCGTTACGCTCTTTAATCTATATCCGTTTTCGGGGGTTATAGTCAAAGTTACCTCGTCGTTATAATAAGCCGTGGTTTTATCCGCGCTAGCCGTTCCGCCCTCGCCGTTTACCGTTACGCTTACGGCGTAAGGTACTTTTTCGGTTACAGCCGTTACGTTAACGTTGCCAGAAGGCATAAGGAATTTATAAGAAGTATCGCTAACCTTGGTCAACTCGACGGTTTCGCCGTCGGATACACGGGTTACGACAAAGTTTGTCAACGAATATCCCTTGTCGAGCTCGATACTCAAAACCACTTCGGCGTTATATCTAGCACTAGTTAAAGTGGAAGAAATAGTTCCGCCGACTTCGGGTTGATTAACGTTGATTGCAAAAGCACTGGTTTCGAACACAGCCGTTACACCCACGTCGGAAGCGGGCATTTCAAAGGTGTACGTTCCGTTTACTATTTGAGAAGTAACGTCAACGCCCTTTACGTAAATTTGCGTTAAAGCAAAACCGCTAGCAGGCGTAATAGTCAAAGTTACGCTGTCTTTATACAACGGGTTATAAGTAGTTGCCGTAACGCTTCCGCTACCGTCTCCGCTAGTAACGTCAACGGTAACTTTGTAAGACCTCTTTTCAAACTCGGCTTTTATGGTAACCGTACCCGCAGGCATAGTGAATTGTTTTTCGTTTAATATATCTACGTTGTTATAGGTAAGACTCTTTAAGTAGTACCCTTCGTTCGGCTCTACCAACACGGAGATAAGTTCTCCCTCGGCGAATTCCGAACCCGTATTAGACACGCTAACGCTTCCGTTAGTGGTTTCGGAAATAATCAACACATATTTCTTTACGACGTAGCTTACGCTTATTTGAACGTTTGCTTCGGGCATGGTAAACTCGTAACCCGTAGAAAGGCGTGTAAGCGTTTGAGCCGTTTGCCCTTCAACCTTTAAAGTAACGGAGGAAACTTCGTAACCGTCGTCGGGGGTAACGGTGAAAGTAACCTTTTCGCCCCATTTATATTGCGTTTTTAAGTCTGTGGAACCGCTTGCGGACACAACCGTTACGGGATAACTCTTTTCAACGAAAGTAGCCGTTACTTCAACGTTGCTTTCGGGCATAGCGAACGAGTTGTTGGTAACCACAACATCGGTAGTTCCCGCTTTTACGCTAATTAAATCGAGTTCGTACCTGTCGTCGGGCGTGGCGGTTAAAGTAACCTTTTCACCGAACACCGCTTGTTCTTTATCGGCGGTGATTTTTCCGTGTTCAACGGTATTTATCGTAATATCGTACTTCGCCGTCGCCTCTTTAAACGAGATAACTATATGAACGTTTTCGGAAGGCATTACGAACGTTAAACCGTTAAGCGGTACGGTTTGCGCACCGTCGGTAACGACTTCTATTCCGTCAAGCTGATAATTTTCGTCGGGGGTAAGACTTATGACGACGGTTTCTCCGAATTCGTGTTCTAATCCACCCTCTATCTCCACTTGTCCGTGAGCGTGCGTGCCTACGGTAACGGTATATTTTTGTTTTTCGACAAACGCCTTTAAGGTAACGGAGCTTGCGGGCATAGTAAATTTGTCGTCGGTAACGACAACGCCGTTAGCTTCTATACGGAGTAAAGTGTATCCGTCGTCAACCGTTACGTCGGTAATAGAAATCTCGTCGCCGAAGTAAGCGGAAGTTTTGTTTAAAGTTATTTTAACGCCCTCGACCGTGGCAACGGTAACTTCGTAAAGCTCTTTTTCGAAAGTAACTTTTACGTTGACGTTGGCTTTTGGCATTACGAAAGCCCAATCGTTATGGTTTCCGTGTACCGTTACGGTTTGAGGATTGTTTTCTCTCGTGGTTACGGTAACTTCTTTTACCTTGTACCCTTCATTAGGCGTAGCGGTAACATTTACCGTGTTGCCGTAACGAATTTCGTTATACGCAGAAAGCGTAAATTGACCGTTTTGGGCGGTTTCTCTTACGGCGGAGAATAAATTGTCTTCTTTTTGAGTATCGTCTTTTACGGGAGCGTAGGAAGAACTGTTGATTTTTCCCGTTTCGCCGAACTTTGCCGTTACGGTTATATCCATTTCGGGCATAACGACCGACAACTTGCCCGATACGACTTTACTCTTTAAATCGTTTCCGTCGTTAACCTTTATCCAAGCAAGCTCGTAACCCGAATCCGCTCCGACCACGAAAACGACCGTTTCGCCCTTTTTGGCGGTTTGAGCGTTACCTTCTACCGTGACGCTACCGTTTTCGCACTCGCCGACGATTATTTTATAATCTCTCTCGTCTGCGGGCGTTACCGTACTTGACGACGAGGAAGGCTCCTCGGTATCGCTCGTCGTAACGGAATAATCGTCTACGTTTACGCCCGAAGAACAGGCAAAAGCAGACAACGCAAGTAAAAAAATCAATAATAAGACTAAAATCTTTGATTTTTTCATACTCTCCTCCAAATAATTCTCTTTACGGCGGTTTAGTTTAATTCTTCACCGCATAGTAATTCACTATAATAATAATTATAGCAATTATACTATATATTTTTCAATTTTTCCATACTTTTTGCGAAAAAATTTTACGTGCGAAATTTTAATGACGTATTTTTCCTTTTTATTCTTAATAAAATGAGTTAAAAAAATTAAAAAACGCCCTTTTATAACGTTTTCCGCAACCGAAAGATTGCGGAAAACTTAACGATTATTTATAGTTGATTACAAGCTTGTCGCCTTTAAATTCGGCAGGCGAAAAGGCAACGGTCCTGTCTGCGCCGGGGTGAACTCTGTCGGTGTGAACGTGATAAGCGCACGTCATATTGCCGTTTTTATCGGTAAAGAACATATTGTGTCCCGGTCCGCTGGTAATTCCCTCCATATAACTTAAAACGGGGTTGTCTTTTTCTTTTACGAATTCGCCCATAGGAGAAGACGATACCGCAACGCCGACGGAATAATAACAACAGTCGAAACAGTTTGACGAATAAGTCATATAATATTTTCCGTTATGTTTTACGATAAACGGACCTTCGTTCCACTGCCACTCGGCGCTTCTCGCCGTTTCCCATTCTTGGTCGGGGGTGGATATAAGCTTTATTTCGCCGTCCAACGAAAGATAGTCTTCGGTTAATTTCGCACAGAAAATTTGAGAGGTATGCACGCCGTTTATAACGTTCATGGAACAGTCTTTTACGAAATACAAGTACGCTTGATTATCGTCGTCCACGAAACAAGTTGCGTCGATAGTTGCGATATCTTTTCCGAAATCGAACATCGGCTTACCCTTTACGGCGTCCTCGAAAGGTCCTAAGGGGCTGTCGGCAACGGCTACGCCCGTTTTTAAAACGCCCGTCTGCTTATCCCTTGCGGAATAATGCAAAACGTATTTCTTGGTTTTTTTGTTGAAAACAACTTCGGGCGCCCAAAAATCGCAACAACCGAAACTGTCTTCCGTTTTTTGGTAACATTGTCCTTTTAAAGTCCATTCTTTTAAATCGTCGCTCGTCCAAACCTTAAAACCGTCGGCTTCCGCGGGGGAAGTTGCGTACATATAGTACGTGTCGCCCACGAGCATTACGAAGGGGTCGCCTATTTTGTCTATCTTGGTTATATAAGTACTCATTTTATTCTCCTAACTATAAAGTAATTTATGACAGTTTTCACATTCTATCACGGAATTATCCGCAAGTTTCGACTTTGCCAGCCCCGACAACTCTTGGTTGCAGTGCGAACAAAAATCTCCTTCGCATTTGTATAAAATTTTTGAAAAAGGTTGTTCCCTTTTCTTGGCAAGGTATTTATCCAAAACGGATTCCTCGACTTCCTTGCCCTTTTCTTCAAGCCTTTTGTTTATTTCTTCACGCTTTTTATTCGCTTCGGACACGAGTTTATCGTATTCGGGTTTAATTTTCAGGTAGGACTCCTTGGCTTGCTTTACGTCCTTGGTGTAAACGGAATACTCGCCGAGCAACGAATTTATTTCCGCAGAAAGTTCTTCGCTTTCCGTGGTTAAAACGTCAAGTTGAGCAATTAAAGCCTTGCTCTGCTCTTTCAGATACCTTGCGCCGACTTCGTCCTCACATTCGGCGACGGATTTTTCTATCTGCCTGATTTCTTCCTCTACGACGGCTTTCTTGTCTTCTATGCCGTTGTGTAAAGCAATGAGGTCGCCCGCTTTCTTTTCGTAAGCGGAAACTTTTTCGCTGACGTTGGAAAGTTTTTTGCCGTTTACCATATATTCCTTTCTTACGGGGTTGTCGTGCAATTCCTTTTCCACAACGTTTAACTCGCTATCAATCTCTTGATATTCGAGAATTTTTTTTAGTTTATCGTTCATATCGTTTGTCCTCCTTATAAAAGAGTGTTTTCTTCATAATAATAAATTTTTTCTTTTAAGACTTTTTCCATATCTTGCGATATTTTTTTAAAGCCGTAATTTTCGGTGGCGTAATGCGTGGGCATTACCAAACGTTTACCTTGATTTACAAGCTGTAAAATAACGTGGTGCTTAACGTCCGCGGACACTATCACGTCCGCATCTTTCGCTAACGCCAAACTTTCTTCGTCAAGCCCCGCTCCGCAAAAAGAAGCGACTTTTTTTATTTCGCCGTTTTCGCCGAAAACGGATAAATTCACACAACCTAGTTTTTCACGAACGCTTTCGGCAAAAGCGGACAAGGCGGTTTTTTCTATTTCAAACAACCTGCCGTAAGCCGAACCGTTTGCAAGATTTTCAAGCGTTTTAGCCGTTTTCCCGCCCAAAACTTCCGCCAAGTAATAGTCGACGCCTTTCGGGGCGTAATCGGCGGGAAGGTGCATAGACACTATTCCCACTCCGTTTTTTATCGCTCTCGCCAAAACGCCTTTAACGCTCCTTACGGACGTAAAAATCACGGGATGATGAGTAACCATTAAAAAACAGCCGTTTTTTATAGCGTAATCTAGCGCCTTATCCGTTAAATCGAGCGTGAAACAAATTTTATCGCTTTCACCCTCGCAAATAACTCCGCTGTTGTCAACGTAACCGCTTTTGGCAATTTCGTCTACCGTGGAAAAGGGGTAATACTCGTTAAGCTTGTTTTTTAGCTCGTAAGCGTTCATAAAGTTTTTTCTCCTCTTCTAGTTTTAAAAGATGCTTTTTTTGCTTTTCTTCCGTTAAAAACGTGGCTATACGTTCTTTTTCGGCTATTTCTTCCTTTAAAAAGTTTAAAAAATCAACGCTCGGGTTTTCAAGATTTTCTTTTCCGTACTTAATTTCTTCCTCGGTCAAAAACCCTTGCCCTCGTTCGGCTAATATCAAGTCGTAATATATTCCGCCCTCGAAAAACTTAAAATCACGGACGATACGGTAAGTTTTTTCGGTCAATTTTCTTCTCACCTTGTCGCTGTTTTTCATAGGTTGCAAAATAAAAGTTTCGGGATAAAAGGGGGCTTGGTCGATTATGTCTATTATATTCTCTCCGCCCATTCCCGCAATTAAAACGCAATCGCAAAAGGGAAAATCTTTAAGCCCGTCGCAACAAATTCCGACTGCTTTTTCACCGAAAACGCTTAATAATTTTTCGGCTTTTTTTAAGCTGGGAGCCGATACGTCGCCGTAGTAAAGCTTGTCGCACTTGCCCGTTTTCAGCATTTGAAAGGATATTATACCGTGGTCGCACCCGACGTCCGCAAAAACCGAACAAGCGGGTATCACCGAAAAAATAGTTTCGAAACGCTTTTTCATTTACGGTAATCCTTAACTATTGTAGTATTCCTTTAATTGCTTGCTACGAGAAGGATGCCTTAACTTTCTTAAAGCCTTCGCCTCTATCTGTCTTATTCTTTCTCTGGTAACGTTGAACTCTTTTCCGACTTCTTCAAGCGTTCTTTGTCTGCCGTCGTCTAAACCGAACCTCAATCTTAACACCTTTTCCTCTCTCGGCGTTAACGTGTTTAAAACTTGTTTAAGCTGAGATTTAAGCATGGATTGAGCAACTATTTCGCTCGGCGAATTAGTGGTGTTGTCCTCGATAAAATCGCCTAAATGGCTGTCCTCTTCCTCGCCGATAGGCGTTTCCAACGAAACGGGGTCTTGGGCAATTTTTTGTATTTCCATAACCTTGGCTTCCGTCGTACCCATTTCTTCCGCAATTTCGCTTGCGGTGGGTTCTCTGCCTAGTTTTTGCGTTAAGGTTCTGGCAACCCTTATTTGTCTATTGATGGTTTCTACCATATGCACGGGAATTCTTATAGTTCTCGCCTGATCCGCAATGGCTCTCGTGATAGCCTGTCTTATCCACCAAGTGGCGTAAGTAGAAAACTTAAATCCTTTGGTGTAGTCGAATTTTTCAACCGCTTTCATAAGTCCCAAATTCCCCTCTTGGATTAAATCCAAAAGTTGCATACCTCTACCGACGTATCTTTTGGCAATGGAAACAACAAGCCTCAAATTGGCTTCGGAAAGCCTTTTTTTAGCCTCTTCGTCTCCGTCCGCCATACGTTTTGCAAGCTCGGTTTCTTGCTCTATCGTCAAAAGTTGAACCCTGCCTATGTCCTTTAAATACATTTTTACGGGGTCGTCAAGGCTTATTTCTTTTAATAAGTCGTCGTAGGATATTTTTTCCTCCTTGGAATTGTCCACGATTTTTATCCCGCTAGCCGTTAAGCCGTTGATAATAACGTCGATGTCCTCCGAACTTATGGTAAAGCCTGCAAGTTTGTCGTACAAAACTTCCGTTTCTATACTGCCTTTTTTGGCAAACTCGCTCTTTAACGTTTCAAGAACTTGCCCGACGTTTTCGGCGTCTGCCGTTTTTAAATCCGATTTTTTTTCAATCATCATTTTTATATTTATCCTCCGTTTTTAAGCCTTGTTAATTTTATTGTTCTTTAAGCCTTGTTAATTTTATTGTTTTGTCGTTTATAGATTGTTCTAAACTTTTTCTTACCGTAATATCGGTTTCCTTATCGTGCGCGTCGATTAACGCTTTTAACTCGTTTTCGATTTCTTCTATTTTTAAAACCCTTAAACAGTCGTCGAAATATTTTCTTTCGCCTTTACCCGAAAAAACGTTTTCTCCGCTGATTAAAACCAAGTTTATCTCGGTTAACTGCTCGCTGTCGAAACGTCCGCCGAGTTCCTCTTTTTTTACGCCGTCCGCCACTAATTCCGCCAACTTCGTAAGCGTTTCGTTTGCGTACACGAAATCCATTAAATCCACGTCTTTGGCGTACTCTTTACCGAGTAACACGCAATTTATTATAAACCTTTGAGCTTGCTTTTCTCTGTCCGACGCCTCTATGGGAATTATCGGCACGAAATCGTCAATCGGCTTAGAACTCCCTTCGGCGTTTTCCAAATCACGCTTTAAACTTTCGTAAGTGATTTTCGTTTTGTCGCGAAGCTCTTTTAAAAGCTCCTCTTGTTCGGAAACGGTCGGGCACTCTTTTATGACTTTGAGCGACAACGCTATCAGTTTGTTTTTGTCGGGGAGCGGTGAGTTTTCGCCGAAACGGGAATCCAAAATATCGAGCTTGAACCTTGGCAGGGTTTTTGCCGATTTTATTATTTCCTTAAACCGCTCTACGCCGTATTTGTTTATTACGTCGTCGGGGTCGTCGTTGTTCGGGATAGAAGCGATTTTTACGTCTATTCCCTCGTTTTTTAATATTTCCAACCCTCGAATGGCGCCCTTTTGCCCCGCGGAATCGCCGTCGTAACAAATGGTTACTCTGTCAGAATACCTTTTAAGCAATTTCGCTTGCTGAACCGTAAGCGACGTTCCCATACTTGCAACCACGTTTTTTACGCCCGCTTTATACACGCTTATCGCGTCCATATACCCTTCGACTATAATTATATTGTCTACGGTGCCGACTTCGTTTTTGTATTTTTTCAGGTTGTTCATATTGAATAAAGTTTTATTCTTTATAAACAACTTGGTTTCGGTCGTGTTTTTGTATTTCGCCTTGTCGGTCTTTTCAAGCCACCTTCCGCCGAATGCGATTACTTTGCCGAAATTGTCGATTATGGGAATTATCAGCCGTTTCGCCTGACTGTCGACGTACTGTCCTCGGTCGTTTTTGAATACCACTCCGCAAGAAATCATCTCTTCGTAAGTATACCCCTTTTCGGCTAAATATTTCGGGAGAGTATCGTAGTCTAGCGAAGCTCCGAGACCGAAAGCTTTTATCGTATCTACGTCTATATGGCGTTTTTCGAGGTAATTTAGGTGTTTTTCCGCATTTGGCAAGTTGTGTACGTAAAATAAAGCCGTATCCTTTAAAAGCTTATAAAGTCGCTCTCTGTCCTCTTTGGGGAGAGCGTCTTCTTTGGCAAATTTCATTTCGGGCATCGCAAGCCCCGCTCGGTCGGCAAGAATTTTTACGGCGACGGGAAACTCGACGCTTTCCATTTCTTGAACGAACTTTATTACGTCGCCCCCTTTACCGCAACCGAAACACTTATAAAACTGCCCCTCTTCGTTTATGCAAAAGGACGGCGTGCGTTCGCTATGCCCCGGAAGGGGACATCTAGCCCAATAATTGCCTCCGCTACGCTTTATTACGGTGTACGAGCCTATAACGTCGACTATGTTATTTTCTTGTTTTACCCGTTCGATAAAATTATCGTTTTTCTCCATCTTCGTCCTTTATATAAAAACAATGCGGAATAAATAATTCTTCAAAAACATATACGGCGTATCTGTCCGTCATGGAAGAAATATAGTCGCATATGCAAGTATCTAAACTTTCGCCCTCGTCTAAAAGCTTTTTATAAAGCTTTGGCATAGCTTCGGGTTTTTCTTTATAATGCCCGTATAAGGCGTTTATCATTCTTAAAGCTCTTTCTTCTTCCTTTTTGGCTATGGAATTGAAATACACTTTTTCAAACATAAAACTTCTTACGTTGTCGGTAGCTAACGACACTTCGCTAGTCATTGCGAGCTTGTCCTTGCCGAGGCTTTGCTCGTAAATGGCGGTTATCATCGTGTTTATTCTCTCGCCCGACGTTCTGCCAAGTTTTATTGCGTCCTCGGGCAAGTCCTTTTCGGTTATAACGCCCGCGCGTATCGCGTCGTCTATATCGTGATTTAAGTAAGCTATTCTATCCGCCATAGACACGGCTTGTCCTTCGAGCGTGGACGGATTTCCGCTTTTTTTGTGGTTTAATATGCCGTTTTTCACCTTTTCGGTTAAGTTTAACCCCTTTCCGTCGTTTTCGAGTTTTTCCACAACTCTTATAGACTGCTCGTTGTGTTCGAAATGACCGCTTATGGAATTAAGCGTCCGCTCACCTGCGTGACCGAACGGGGTGTGCCCTAAATCGTGACCGAGCGCTATGGCTTCTGCCAAGTCTTCGTTTAAAGAAAGTCCGCGGGCTATGGAACGAGCCACTTGCGCAACGTCCAAAGTGTGCGTAAGTCTCGTTATGTAATGGTCGCCTTCGGGCGAAAAAAACACTTGGGTTTTGTTTTTTAGTCGCCTAAACGCTTTGGAATAAATAATTCTGTCCCTATCCCGCTGAAAACAGGTACGCATAGGACATTCTTCTTCCGCACGTTCCCTTTCGTTGGAATTATCCGAAAAAGAGGCGTAAACGCTTAAAGTCTTTCTTTCGATTTCCTGAGTTTTTTCTCTTACGGTCATATTTATCCCCCCCACTTATATAAATACCCGCTTTTTGTCGAATTTCCTTTTTTTTATCGAAAATTTTTTAAAATAAATTTAAATTTTTTTATTTTTACTCTTTTAAAGAAAAAAACGCCGAATTTTATTGCTTTTCGGCGTTCGTTCTCTTTTTTATTATAGCCTCGGTAACGCTGGACAAAACAAGTTCGCCCGTTTGATTAAAAACCTCTATGGTAACTTCGGCTATTCCATTTTTTTCGTTACGCTCGGTAAGAGAGGTAACTCTCGCAACGCCCTTTAATTCGTCGCAAGCGAAAACGGGTTTAAACCATTCCACTTTCGTGGACTTGCCCGCAAGCAGTTCTTCTCCGAAAAAATCAACCTTTAAATATTCCGCCCAAACGGACAAAAAGGAAAACATACCGGGAGCGATTATTTGCTTGAAAGGAGTGTTTTTTGCGTATTCCTCGTCGGTATGCAACGGTATATCGTCGTAAAAACGGGCAAACTCCTTCATTTTATCCTTTTCTACCGTAACGCTTTTTAATTCTTTACTTAATCCTACTTTTAAATCGTTAAAATACATTTCTACCTCATAAAAAAACGCCTTGAATAATCAAGGCGTAAAGCACACTCTCTACTTATCAATAAGCAAAAGGATTATCGGGGTCGTCAATTCCCGGCACAATCCAATTACTTGCCCTCGAGCTAGAATTATCGCAAAGGGACACGTCGTCAAAGTATTCAATTTCTACAACAGGTTGTACGTATTCTTTTTTATTTTCGTCCATATCCGCCCTCATCATAAAAATCCATACTACATTATAAGTTATCACACTGCGTTTTTTTTGTCAATAGTTTTAAAAAAATTATTTTTGGATTTTGAATTTTTTTAAAACGAATCCTACTCGGATTTTTTTATTTCGATACCGAGCTCGTTAAGTTGCTTTTCTTCTACGACGTCGGGTGCGTTACTCATTAAACAGCTTGCGTTTTGCACCTTGGGGAATGCGATAACGTCTTTTATGTTGTCCGTACCCGTTAAAAGCATTGCAAGTCTGTCGAGCCCGAACGCAAGTCCGCCGTGCGGAGGAGCGCCGTATTTAAACGCTTCCACGAAAAATCCGAATTTGTTTTTAATGTCCTCTTCGGTAAACCCTAAAGCGTTGAAAACTCTCTCTTGTACGTCGCGTCTATGAATTCTTATCGAACCGCCACCCGCTTCTTGTCCGTTTATAACAAGGTCGTAAGCTTTCGCCCTGATTCTGCCCTTGTCCGTTTCGAGATACTCTAAATCCTCGTCTTTCATGGCGGTAAAGGGGTGATGTACGGCAACGAAACGGTTTTCCTCCTCGCTGAATTCGAACATAGGAAATTCCGTTACCCACAAAATATCGAACTCGCTCTTGTCGTATAAATCGAATTTGTCCGCCAAATGCAGTCTTAACGCGCCGAGCGAAGAGAATACCGCGTTGTTTTTATCCGCAACGAATAAAAGCGTGTCGCCGTCCTCGAAGTTCGTCGCGTTAAATATAGCGTTTAGCTCCTCTTCCGTTAAAAATTTAGCGATAGGCGACTTGAATTCGCCGTTTAACTTAGTCATCCAGCAAAGCCCTTTCGCGCCCGCCGTTTTAACGAATTCGCCCAAAGCGTCTAGTTCCTTACGGGAAAGACGGCTCGCCAAACCTTTGGCGTTTATACACCTTACGCTACCGATTTTAACGGCGTCCGTAAACACTTTAAATCCGCAGTTTGCGACTATTTCGGACACGTTTACGATTTTTAAGCCAAATCTCGTGTCGGGTTTGTCCGAACCGTATTCGTCCATTGCCTGCCTATAAGTCATAGTGCGGAAATGCCCTTCGGGCAAAGTTATTCCGCCCGCTTTTTTGAATATTTCCTTGATAAGCTCCTCGATAGGATACATTACGTCGGTTTCGTCCTCGACAAAGCTCATTTCTAAGTCGATTTGCGTAAACTCGGGTTGACGGTTAGCCCTTAAATCTTCGTCACGGAAGCACTTCGTAATTTGAAAATATCTGTCCGTTCCCGCAATCATTAAAAGTTGTTTATACAGTTGCGGACTTTGAGGAAGCGCGTAAAAACAGCCTTGACGAATTCTCGACGGAACGAGATAGTCTCTTGCTCCCTCGGGCGTGGATTTTCCTAGCATAGGCGTTTCGATTTCGGTAAAACCTATTTTATCCAGATAATCCCTCGTCGCCTTGGTTATGGCGTATCTTACCGATAAAATATTTTGAAGAGTAGGTCTCCTTAAATCGAGGTATCTGTACTTTAACCTTAACTGTTCGCCCGCCTTGGTGTCGTCTACGATTTCAAAAGGCGTGGTGTCGGCTTCGGCTAAAATTTTAAGGTCGCTTGCGATTATTTCTATTTCGCCCGTAGCGATTTTATCAGTTTTGTTGGCTCTTTCTCCGACGGTTCCTTTAACGGCGATAACGTACTCGCTTTTGAGTAGTTCCGCTTTTGCAAAAAGCTCACCGTTTTGCTCGGAATTGAAAACGACTTGAACTATCCCCGTTTTATCTCTTACGTCGACGAAGATAAGTCCGCCTAAATTTCTCCTCTTTTGTACCCAGCCGTTTATAACGACTTGTCTATTTAAGTCTTTTATCGAAAATTTTCCGCAATAATCGGTTCTTTTTAAACCGTTCATAAATTCTGCCATAACTACCTCGAAGTCAAATATAAATTTATTATAAACTCTTTACTTCCCTTTGTCAAATTTATTAAGGATATTTTTCTCGCTTTTAAACCTTATTATATACAATATATTGTATCGTAAGAAAAACGCAACCTCAAAAAAATAAAAATAAATATTTTTGAAAAAAGGGTGAAAATCGTTTGACAAAAAAAAATACCTCTTGTATAATCAAGCCATAAAATAAATCAAGCGAATATATACTCGGATAATAAAAGGCCCGAGAGTTTCTACCGTATCGCCTATAAATACGACTATTCGACTTGCGTTATATAAAACTTTGTCGTTTTATTAGCATTGTCGTTTGTCGGGTATGGTAAATCATATCCGCTTTTTTATGCAAAGGAACGTTATGAGACTTTTAGAAGACAGAATAAAACTTGACGGAAAAGTTCTACAAGGCAACGTGCTTAAAGTAGATTCTTTTTTGAATAATCAAATAGACGTCGAACTATTAGTCGAATTGGGCAAAGAAATATATAGTCGTTTTAAGGACTGCGGGGTAAACAAAATCGTCACGATAGAAGCATCGGGGATTGCTTTGGCGAGCATTACTGCGCAGTTTTTTAATTGCAAAATGGTTTTTGCCAAAAAAAGCAAAACTTCTAATATGAGTAGCGACGTTTACGTTTCTTCAGCCTACTCCTTTACGCATAACGTTAGAAACAACGTGGTCGTTTCTAAAGAATATTTAAACGAAAACGACAACGTTTTGTTAATAGACGATTTTTTAGCCAACGGAGAAGCGTTAAACGCTTTAATAGATATAGTAAACCAAGCGGGAGCGACCTTGAAAGGCATTGCCGTTGCGGTTGAAAAAGGTTTTCAAGGCGGAGGCGACAAATTGAGAGAAAAAGGCGTTGACCTTTTATCGCTAGCCATCGTCGATAAAATGGACGAAAACGGTATAGTTTTCCGTCAGCAATAAAGTCTAATAAACCCGAAAGGGATATGGAGGAATAAAAAATGAAGAAGTTTATCACTCTTTTGCTCACTTTGAGCATGGCACTCGCTTGTCTTTCGTTTACCGCTTGCGGAAAGAAAGATAACAAAATGAAAGTAGGTCTCGTTTGCTTACACGACGACAACTCCACTTACGACAAAAACTTTATAGACGCTTTTAAGGCGGCTTGTAAAGCTAAAGACGTTAAGGCTGTTATCAAAACGAACGTTCCTGAAACCGCAGACGCTCAAACAACCGCAGAAGACCTTGCAGACAGCGGATGTAAATTAGTATTCGCCGACTCTTTCGGTCACGAAGATTACATTATCGCAGCCGCTAAAAAGTTCCCCAACGTTCAATTCTGTCACGCTACCGGAACTCAAGCTCAAAGCAAAAATATAGCTAACTTCCACAACGCATTCGCTTCTATTTACGAAGGAAGATATCTTGCTGGCGTTGCGGCAGGTTTAAAATTAGCCGCTATGTATACCGCTAACAACAATATCGCTAAAAACGGCGTTATCACCGTTGGATACGTTGGCGCTTTCCCCTATGCCGAAGTTAAATCGGGTTACACTTCTTGGTTGCTCGGAGTTCGTAGCGCTTTAAAAGACGCTAATATCACCGTAACCGTAAATATGAAAGTTAAATTCACCGACTCTTGGTACGACCAAGATAAAGAAGAAGCCGCAGCTCAATCGCTTATAAGTGCAGGTTGCGTACTTATTTCTCAACACGCAGACTCTTGGGGAGCTCCTATGGCTTGTGAAACCGCCGGCGTTCCTAACGTTTCTTATAACGGAAGCACCGAAAGCCGTTGCGAAAACACCTTTATCGTATCTTCCAGAATCAACTGGCAACCCTACTTCGAATACATCATCGACTGCGTTAAAAACGGAGAGGCTATCGACACCGATTGGACGGGTACTTTAACCACCGGAAGCGTTGTTTTAACCGAAGTCGGTAAAAAAGCCGCAGTTGCAGGAACTCAAACCGTAATCGACACCTACAAAGCCGCTTTACAAAACGGAACTAAGAAAGTATTCGACACTTCTTTATTCACCGTTACTTCTTATGCGGGCGGAGCTTTTGCCGAACTTACCGACGTTACGATGACCGAAGGCAAGTTAACGAGCGCTAAGAAAAACGGAACCGAAGTAATTAAAACGGTAAACGGAATTTCTTTCTTTGACGAATCCGCAGTTCGTTCTGCTCCTTACTTCGATATCGATATCGACGGAATAGAATTAGAATACGCTTCCTAATTATAAATTAGGTTAATAATTAAAATTAAACTATACCCAAGGGGTGCAACGTCGCCCCTTGGATATATTGTTTTTTAAGAACGTAAATACAACTTGAACTACAAAACAAAATTAAGGACAGACAAATGAACTTAGAACAGACAACGGAACAACTTAACGAAAACGTAGCCGTCCGTTTTGAAAACATAGGCAAAACGTTTGGACCCGTTATAGCGAACAAGGGCGTTACATTTAACTTATATAAAGGCGAAGTTTTATCCCTTTTGGGCGAAAACGGAAGCGGAAAAACTACCCTTATGAATATGCTTTCGGGAATATACTTCCCCGACGAGGGACATATTTACGTAAACGGCGAACTTGCCAACATTAAAACCCCGAAAGACGCATACGACTTGCATATAGGTATGGTTCACCAACACTTTAAACTCGTTGAACTTTTTACCGCTTTACAAAACGTAGTTTTGGGGCTTGACAAAAAAATACCATACAAATTGAATATAATCCGTAACGCCGTAAAAGAAATTTGCGACAAATACGGTTTCGAAATAGATTTAGACAAAAAAGTATACGATATGTCCGTTTCCGAAAAGCAAACTTTGGAAATAGTCAAAGTATTGTACCGCGGAGCGAACGTTTTAATTTTGGACGAACCCACCGCCGTACTCACCCCGCAAGAAACTCAAAAACTTTTTGCTGTTATACGCAATATGAAAGCGGACGGAAAGTCAATAATAATAATCACCCATAAACTCAACGAGGTTATGGAAATATCCGACAGAGTCGCCATTTTAAGAAAGGGCGAATACGTGGGAACGATAGACACGAAAGACGCAAACCAAAATATTTTAACCGAAATGATGGTCGGCAAAAAGGTCGAGCTAAAAATAGAAAGACCTTTGACCGAATTTGATAGACCGCTACTCGAAATAAGAGATTTATCCGTTAAAAAGGACGACGGAAGCGAAGCTATAAAAAACGCAAGCTTTTATATCCGCGGTGGCGAAATTTTAGGCGTTGCGGGAATTTCGGGTTGCGGACAAAAGGAACTTTGCGAAGCGATTGCCGGCTTACGTCCCGTTTCCGGCGGATTTATTATGCATAAAGGCGAAAGCATTTTAGGACTTCCCCCAAAAACGATTATACAAAAGGGAATATCTATGAGCTTTATCCCCGAGGACCGTTTGGGTATGGGCTTGGTTCCCTCTATGAGCATTACCGACAATATGATGCTTAAAACCTTTAACGACGATTTTCACCTTAAATTAAAGGAAATTTCGGAAACCGAAACGGACTTTAAAAAGGCGAATAAAAAGATTTTAAATCTGCTTATTAAATTTGTAAACAAGGCTTGGCCTTTCGTTGACAGAAAGGACGCAAGAAGACGTGCTAAACAACTTATAGAGCGACTTGAAATAGTAACGCCCTCTTCCGAAACCCCCGTAAGACAGCTTTCGGGCGGAAACGTACAAAAGGTACTCGTCGGCAGAGAAATCGAATCCTCCCCTAACGTTATAGTAACCGCTTACCCCGTAAGAGGCTTGGATATTAACTCTTCTTACGTGATATACGATATACTAAACGAACAAAAGAAAAAAGGGACGGGAATACTTTTCGTGGGCGAAGACTTAGACGTAATGCTTGCACTTTGCGATAAAATTATGGTTATTTGCCACGGCAAGGTTATGGGAATAGTACACGCAAACAAAACGAGTAAGGAACAGCTCGGACTTATGATGACCGGCTCGCTCGACTTAACCGAAGAAAAGAAAGACAAAAACTTTGGTAAAGCTAAAGACAGTAACCTCACCGAAGAACAGTGGGAACAAGCAAAAGTTAAGGAGAACAAGAACAATGAAGACTAAAGATAAAACCTTAAGGGAACCGTTGTTTCACATTTCCCGTCGTTCTAAAACTTCTCTACCGAAATACGCCGTGATTTTAATTAAGCTTGGCACGGTAGTAGGCGGACTTTTGATAAGCTCTATTATTCTTGCGATAGTAGCAGGCGTAAACCCCGTTTATTTCTTTGCTACGCTTATAGACGGAAACTTTGGAACGGACATAAGAATTTGGAAACTTTTAAAAGAAACGTTTTTGCTTTTGGGCGTAGGTCTCGCGCTTATTCCCGCTTTTAAAATGAAGTTTTGGAACCTCGGCGGTAACGGACAGATTTTAATGGGAGCCTTAGCAAGCGCCATGTGTATGTTTTACTTAGGCGACAAAAAAGGCTGGTCGGACGGAGCGGTTATTCCGCTTATGATAATCTCCTCTATTTTGGCAGGCGCCGTTTGGGCGGTTATCCCCGCGATTTTTAAAGCCTTTTTTAAAACAAACGAATCGCTTTTCACCCTTATGACAAACTATATAGCAGTGAAACTCGTTGCGTTTTTCGTAAAACAAAACTCTACGCAAGGTTCTACCATGCCGACCGTAAAAAGCAGTCACTTGGCTATTTGGGGCGGACATCAAGAAGTATTGCTTATAGTTATAGTGGCAATATTAACGATTTTAAGTTTCGTTTATTATAAATTTAGCAAACACGGTTACGAAATATCCGTCGTAGGCGAAAGCGAAAACACCGCCAAATACGCAGGCATAAACGTTAAAAAAGTACTTATCCGCACCATGGCGTTATCGGGAGCGATTTGCGGACTAATAGGCTTAATATTGACGGGAGGATTTGATTACAGCGTAAGTACCGAAACGGCTAAAAATATGGGATTTACCTCTATAATGGTGGCGTGGCTTGCAAAATTAGACCCGCTCCTTATGATAATTTCATCATTATTTATTGCGTTTACAAACACAGGTATGAGCTACGTTCAATCAGAATTCTACTTGTATAACAAATCTATTTCAAACATAGTTTTGGGTATAATTTACTTCTTAGTAATAGCCGGAGAATTCTTTATAGAATATAAAATCAACTTCCGTAAAAAGAAAAAAGAAACGGTTGAAGTAATAAGCAACGAAAAAGAAGTAAAAAGCGACGCCGTAGAATACGAAACGATTCAAGAAAACGACGAGGAGGTAACAAAGTGAGCAACAGTTTTATTAGTTACGTGGTTCTTTCCACACTCTCCGCAATAGTTTTGTTGTACGGTTGTTTAGGCGAAATGATTACCGAAAAATCGGGGCATTTGAACCTAGGAACCCCCGGAATTATGTGTATGGGCGCATACGGCGGATGTTTGTTCGTATCTAAATATATGAACGCTTTATCCAACCCCTCTAACGCTTGGTATATTTTAGTCGTATTACTCGCTTTAATCGGCTCTATGCTCTTTGCGGCGTTAGGCGGACTTATATATGCGTTTTTAACGGTTTCGCTTCGCTGTAACCAAAACATAGTAGGTCTTGCATTAACAACTTTCGGCGCAGGATTTGCCTCCTACTTTATGGGAAACGTTAACAGTGAAAAAGGTAAAGCTAATCTCACGAAAGCAAGTAAAATTCTTAAAAAAAGTTTACCGTTTGCCGATAAATTAGGTTGGTTCGGGGAAATTTTCCTCTCCCACGGAATACTCGTGTACCTTGCAATAGGTTTAGCGGTAGGATTATTCTTTATCCTTAAAAAGACGAGAGTCGGACTAAATTTAAGAGCCGTAGGCGAAAGCCCCGCAACGGCAGACGCTATGGGTATTAACACCAACGGATATAAATACTCGGCAATTTTAATAGGTTCGGCAATTTCAGGAATAGGCGGAATGTTTTACGTTATGAATAAATCTAACGGAATTTGGGATAACTCCGCCAACGTGGAAGCGTTCGGCTGGCTTGCCTTAGCGCTGGTTATATTCTCTACGTGGAACCCCTCTATCGCAATACTCGGTTCTTTCTTGTTCGGTTTACTCGACAGATTCGGCTCGTTTGCAAGCAATTTCGGAATTCATTTAAACGCTTGGGGCGTAATGTTTACCGATATTCTCCCATACGTTGTAACCATTATAGTTTTAATAGTAACGAGTATTATCGGCAAAAAAGAAACGCAACCGCCCACTTCGCTCGGACTAAACTATTTTAGAGAAGACAGATAACTAAACTTAATAACTTGAACTTACGGCGTACCTTTTCGGGTACGCCGTAAGCATTTAAGGAGTAAAAATAGAATTAAGCACATTCTACATAGTGTGAGCAATTTTTATTCTTTACAAATTTATATCGACTTTACTCGCCCGTTTTTACTACGGGTTGAGCGTCCTTATTTCCGCACAATACGACTAAAAGATTAGACACCATAGTCGCTTTTTTATCTTCGTCTAATTTTACCGTGCCGTTTTGTTTAAGTCTGTCAAGAGCCATTTCAACCATTCCGACTGCGCCGTCTACTATCATTTTTCTAGCGTCTATTATAGCGGAAGCTTGTTGACGTTGTAGCATTGCCGCGGCAATTTCGGGAGCGTACGCTAAATACGTTATTCTCGCCTCTATTATTTCTATACCCGCCTCGTTTACACGGCTTTGTATCTCGCCCTTTATTCGTTCTGCAACTATTTCGCTAGAACCTCTTAAACTGCCTTCATCGGCTAAACCGTCGCCCGTGGTATCCACGTTGGGCGCCACGTCGTAGGGGTAAATACGCACGATGTTTCTAAGGGCGCTGTCGCATTGCAAGGACAAATACTCTTTATAATTGTCCACGTTAAACACTGCTTTTGCAGTATCAACCACTCTCCAAGTAACCGCAATACCTATTTCTACGGGGTTACCCAAACAGTCGTTTATTTTTTGACGGTTATTGTTTAGCGTCATTATTTTGAGCGAAATCCTTTTTCCCGATAAAAACGCACCGCCGTCTGTTCCCACAACGTCATAAGACGAAGTTTTAACGTCTCCGCTTTGGTTTAAACGAGTGTGGCTTGCGGGATTTATCGCAACGCAAAAGGGGTTTACAGCATAAAATCCTTCGCCTTTAAGCGTTCCTACGTATTTTCCGAAAAGGGTTAACACCAACGCTTCTTGCGGTTTTAAAATCTTTAATCCCATAATCGGGAAACACGCCGAAACCAATAAAACAATCCCCACGATCACGCCCCAAGTACCCAAAAACATAAGCACGACGCTTACACACATTGCCAATACACACAAGCAAATAGTCAAAAGACCGTGATTTTTGCCTTTTAAGATTTTTTCTTCCATAAAAACCCTCCTGTTTTTTATAAGATTTTAAACTAATTTAGAATCGTTGTCAATAGCGTTTAAAAATAACCGTCCGTTTTTAATTAAAATTTAGCCCTCGATATAAACCATTTTTTTTATAAAACAATACCCTTGCGTATCCAAAGTAATAAAGTACTTTACGCCTACAAGTTCTTCGTCTACGTTTAAAGTGTACCATAATTCGGGAGATTTGCTTTCGTCGGACGTTTTTATTGCGTAAAACTTTATTTCATTTCCTCTTTTTTCTATTCTGGTTCGTCCGTAAGCGTTTCGTGCGTCGTAATTCGTCGTAACTCTTGTAACTTCTTCGCCGTTACGGTATACGACAATTTTACCGTTTTCTTGCACGAAAGCGCACGCCTCTTGATTATCCTTTCCGTATAAAACCATTTTATCTACTTGTAAACGCCCGTATGACTTTTGCCTATGATACACCTCGAACGAAACGCTTTTGGAAAAATCTTTAATCGTCGGAGAAAACCCCCTATATATTCCGCTTGCGGTATAAACTTTTAGTAAGTCGTTTTCAATGGAGCATATCCATTTACCGTCGTCTTTCCATAATCCCGTTGCAGAAGGTATCACCCCGATAGCGGGATCGTATTCGATAATATATTTATTCTCTTTCGCTACTAAAAAATATTTTAAAAGCTTGTCTTTACGCATAGTTTTCCCCCTTTACGATAGCGTGTAAATCCACTCCGCTTTGCGCCGTATTATAAAACAATACGGAATACTGCTTGCCTTTTTCGGGGGCAAAAACTTCGTTTAATACGTCGTCACCGCTCCATTTAATGCCCGAAGGGAAAATTACGCTTATCCCGTCGCCCGCAATAAAAATAAGCTCGCAGAAAAAATCTATTTCGATTGCTTCGGGGAAAGAAACGTTAAGCGACTGCGTTTCTCCCACCCTGAACTCATAGTTGTTTTTTAGCGTTAAGTCGGTTTTCGGTTTGCAATCCACCGTCCACATATTTCCAACCTCTTTTTTAACGAAAGAATACACTCCGCCCGAGGCAACCGCTTGCTCGCCGTTTTCTTGCGGATATTCGTCAAGCGTTAATTTTCCTACCGCGTCGGTTAGCTTTTTTTCTAGTTCCTGCGTGGTAGAAGGCAAAGTATTCATATCGAAATACTCGTACGCCCGAATAGAGGGTTTTACGGTTAAAGTGAAAATAGAGGCGTTAAAAACCAACGTTTCGTCTTCGCTTTTCAGCATAGGCTGACACTGTAATTCCCCCGCCACTTGCGTTACGTTTCTGTCGATAGGCATACTCATTTCGATTTGGTCGTTTTCGGCTTTAATCGACATATTGCACACGTTTTTCCTTCCGTCCGCATAAGCGATTTTTAAATACGCGTCGAACACGGATAAGTCTATACCGTTAAAATACCTATCGCAAAAAACAGTTATTTTGTCCATTTTGCTGTCTTGTTCGTACACCGTTTCTTCTTTCGGCATACATACTCTCGATTTAATGTTTACTATCATTTTTTTCTCCTTTTTTATCCTCTAATTTAATTATACCATACTTTTATACCCCGCGTTTAAGTCGTTACCGTTTTTTTTAATTTTTCTTAAAATAACAGATATTTTCTAAAAAAATTTTATTAAAACGCAATAAAACGGCAATGAAAATTGTTAATTACGTAGATAGCGTTTATTATTGAACGGTAGTTTTTTTTGACATAATATGTATTATATGATATAATTATTATGTATAAATATATACTCGTTGAAAAAGGATTGTCGCTTTACTTTTAAAATCGGTCGATGTGTTTTTGACTTTTTTTAAAAAAAATTAAAAAATCGTAGATATTTTCTCGATTTCCGCTAGACACTACCCCCCCCCGTAGTATATAATTAAATAAGTGAAGAATAATGAAAAAGGGAAGAAAAATGAAGTTTAACAAAAGTAGAACAAGTTTAAAATCCGCAAAAGAAGCCAAAAACGATTTTTCGGCAGAAACGACGCAAAAATCGGACAAGGAAGTTTTGACGGAAAAGTCGGACGAGGTATCGCCCGATAAAGAGGCGTCGGCAATAGAAGAAACCGCCGTAACGCAAGAAGAGGTTTTAGCGGTAGAATACACTGCAGTAACAAACGAAAACAATTTAACCGACGAAAAAACGGCGGAGCTTATAGAAAAAGCTTTAAGGAAAAGCACGCCTCCACTCGTGCTCGAAGTTAAAAACTTTTCCAAAAAATACAAGGGCGCAAAAAATTATTCGGCTTTAAATATCAACTTGCAACTAAAAAGCGGTGAAGTTTTAGGGCTTATAGGTAGCAACGGCGCGGGAAAATCCACCACGATTAAATGTATAACGGGTATTTTGCCTTTTAAGGAAGGACAAATACTTATTAACGGTTACGACATACAAAAACAGCCGATACTTGCCAAAAGGTGCATAGGCTACGTGCCGGACGACCACTCCGTATACGATAAATTGAGCGGAAAAGAATACGTCGATTATATGGGTTCGTTATTCGGCGTTAAAAAAGAAGAAAAACAAAAACGCATAGAATATCTATCGAAATTGTTTAATATCGAAAGCGCAATGAGGAGGCAAATTGCGGGATATTCGCACGGAATGAAACAAAAAATATGTCTTATCGGCTCGCTCGTTCACTCGCCTAAACTTTGGATTTTGGACGAACCTATGATGGGTTTGGATCCGCAAACAATGAAAGACGTTTTAGACAGTATAAAAAGTTACGCTTTAAAGGGCAATGCGGTAGTATTTTCGTCGCATAACCTAGACGTCGTGGAAAAAGTTTGCGATAAAGTCGCAATTATAAAAGACGGCGAACTAGCGTTGTTTTTAGACCTTAACAATGCGAAAAAAGAAAAATCTTTCAGCCTTGAAAAAGTCTTTATGCGAATTAACGGAGCGGAATAATGAAAAGCATTTTTTATTACGTCGGACTGCATTTAAAACTGCAATTCAAAAAAGACGGCGACAAAAAAAGTAGATTTTTTACCTCCTGTTTCGTATTCGTAACGTGCATCGTGATGCTGTTTGTGTTTAAGTACTTTTTGGAGATGTTAACCTCGCAATTCGGCGCAAAAAACGAATTTAGGGATTTTTCTACCCTTATTTTGACAATCTCGGTAATAGTTCTAACGGTAACTTGCGTTTCTTTTGAAATGAAAAGTCTGTTAAAACCGTTCGACTTAAAAATAACGGCTCGTTTTCCGATGTCCTCTTTTCAGACTTTCATCGCCGAACTCGTGTTGGTTTACGTAAATTTAACGATTTTATCGCTTAGCGTCGTGTTCCCTCTTTTAACCGTATTCGGTTGGGCGGGGCACGTTTTGTGCTTTTCTTACTTCGTTAAAATATTTTTTACCGCTTTGCTGTCGCCTGTTATACCGTTAGGACTCGGGACTATTTTATCCGTTCCCACGATGTATATCTCGACTTTGCTTGAAAACAGAAGCCTCGTTAAACTCTTTCTTTTCGTGATAATACTTGTCGGCGGACTTATTATTTACGACCGTGTTTTAAGCTTGCTTGCGGAATATTTTATTTATCAACGCATTGCTAACGACACTAAAAATCAAATGGCTCGTTTTATAAATTTTTTAAACGTTAAAGCCAACCCTTGCGTTCTTTTAAAAAACGTAGCCTTCCCTCACAAAACGGCGTTATCCGTGGTTATGCTTTTTATTTTAGGCATAGTAACGCTGGCAATAGGTCTTGCTTTGGCAAAACCCGTGTATAATCACGTAAGAACCGTCTCGCTGGAAGGCGGGAAAAAACCATTCGGCATAAAATCACGCTACACTCCCCACGGAGCGTTCGTTTCCATAGTGAAAAAAGAACTAAAAGACATAGTCCGTACGGGAACGTACGCTTATTACTATTTAGGCGTTTCGATTACCACGCCCGTAATGGTATTTTTCTGTAACAGACTCGTAAACAAAGTCGGAACCGCTCAAATAGGCGCAAACGTCGCTTACGGCGTGTCGGTACTAGTGCTGTTAAGTTTTATGGCGATGATTAACTCTTTTTCGGCGCAAGCGATTTCACGTGAAAAAGAAACCTTTTACATAACCAAAATAACTCCGCTCAGCCCCGTTTTGCAGTTGCTTGCAAAAGGAATTTTAAACCTGATAGTGGCGTTCGGAGCGATTATTATAAGCGTGTTTATAATTTTCAGGCTTGATTTTTTAAATTTTTCGGAAAGCTCGTTAACGTTTACCATAGCTCTTATTTCGGCTATCGGCATAATCTTTAACGGTTTTAACTTAAACTTATCGAACCCGAATTTATCGACTTCGACCTCGGGGGAAATAAGCCAAACCAATATGAACGTGTTACTGCTTATAGGGCTGTTTTACGCAATAATACAAGGTGCGGTCGCAATAGTTTTAACGTATTTTATCGGCGTTAAAATCGTTTGCCTTATTAACCTTGCCCTATCCCTACTATACACGGGAATTAACACCGCCGTATTTTTCTTAACGGCAAACAAAAAGTACGAAAGAATAGAATTTAGATAAACAAAAGGAAAAAGGGAATATTTCTATGAAAAAAGTTATGATTTGCGCGGTTACGCTATTACCGCTTATAATTTTATTGACGCTATTTGTAAGTACGGCCGTCATAGGTTTTTCTACCTACGTTTACGTACAAGACTTGCAATTCGTCGAAGAAAAAATAGTACTTGAAAAAACGGACGACAATAGCGTTAGCCAAAAATTGGAATACAATATTTTTCCGTTGCAAGCCAACAATAAAAACGTTACGTTTTGGAGCGACGACGAAAGCATTGTCACCGTTGACGAACACGGAAACGTTACCGGCGTAGATTTCGGACAAACGTATATTTACGTTCAAAGCAAAGAAAACTCTACGAAAATAGCTTATTGTCAAATAATAATCACCGACACTAAAATACATAGATTTACTTTGGAAAACGCTCCTAGCGAAATGGAGTTCGGAACAAAAGTAACGCTAAACTACTCCTACGTACCTCAAGAAGCGCAAGACGATTTACAATTCGAATCACTTAACGAATTCGCTACGGTAGAAAACGGAACGATAGTCGCGGGCAATGCGTACGGCAAGGCGAAAATAAAGATTTGGAGTAAATCCAACGAGTCGGCTTCCCAAACGATTGAAATTTTAATCCGCAAAAAAGCGGAAAGCATAAATTTCGTTAACCCCGCCGACGTTTTCGACGCCGACAAGTCTTTCGATTTGCCCGAAATTAAAATTTATCCCGAAACCGCAATAGACGGAACGGATATTTCTTATTCGATAAATAATACCGACGTCGCGGAAATAATAAGCGGTAAAATCGTCTTTAAAAAAGCGGGTACGGTTGTTTTAACTGCAAAAGACAACTACTCTCACTCGATAACCAAAACTTACGCTTCTACTTTCGGTTGTTACGATAATATTACCTTTACCGCAAACGAAGTGATATTCGACTACGAATACGATAAAATTTTGGATATAACCTATTCGGGCACGCCTAAAAACGCAACCGAAAAGGTAACGCTGACTTCGTCGAATTCGTCGGTTGTAGCGGTAAAAAACGGCAAATTCGTCATAAAAGGCGGAGGAATCGCAACGTTAAACGTTTCTATCACCACTTGCGACGGAATACAAAAAGGCGATACCGTTCAAGTAAAAATCAACCGTAACGCCGAACAAGTCGTATTTAACGAGGGACAAGGCGTCACAAAAGAAATAGTTACCCTGAATAAAAGTTTCGACGTAAGCAAAATCGTCACTCTTCTCCCGTCGGATAATACTGATTTAATTTATTCTTACGAACTTATAGGTGAAAACAAAAACGTAACGTTAAACCACGGAACGGTTTATTTTAACGGCGACGAAATTTTAACCGCCACTATAAAAGTAACGGCGACGGGCGGAGCTTATTCGGAATTTGCTTTAATATACCTTCCTTCTGCCGTTAATCCCGTTAAAGTTACGGGCAACGAGAGTTTTGATTTCGTAATGCCCGAATCTTCAAAAGAGCAAAAAATAATTTTCACCCCTTATATAAACGTTCCTCGTGAAAACACGGAATATTCTTTAATCGGCGAAAACGCAACTTTAAGCTCTTACTCCGTAATTATAACCGACAAAGGGAGCTTTACGGTACAAATTAAAAAGGACGGCGAAGTTTATTCCGATTTATCTGTAAACGTAACAAGAAAAGCCGAAAAGCTTTCCTTAAACCTCTACGGAGTATGGGAAAAAGAAGAAAAACTTACCCTTTTAAACAACGCCGTATACACTTCTGCAAATAAAATTAAATTTTCGGATATAACGATTTATCCCGAAAACGCCACTAAAATCGCACCCGACAACATTACGGTTACGGGGAACGCTAAATTAAACGGCGACTATATAGAGTTTGAAAAAGCGGGGAAAGCCACTTTAACCGTCACGGTAGACGAAGCGACATACAGCGTTGAAATAACGAGCACGTGCTTGCTTTTGGATAATTTAACCGTGATAAACACGGAAAAACTTACCCGTGAAAAGGGCGAAAAAATCGATTTACACTCGCTTATAACGACTTTATCTCCTTACAATGCGGATATAAATAACGTGATTTTCGCCTCGCTAGACGAAAACGTTGCGTATATTTCAAGCGGAAAACTTTGCTTTAATCACGGCGGAGATACGCAAATTAAGGT
>CAZRMT010000003.1:0-21052 GCA_964601265.1 uncultured Christensenella sp. | reverse complement strand
AACTGAAAAGTTCGGTAAATCGGCTGAAATTACACTGCGTTCGACTTACGGCAAGTTCGATTATATTACTCTCAATCTCGATTTTGCCACAACTTACGACTTTGACGAGGTAAACGGTAAAATTGATTTCACTAACTTATTTATAGGTTACCCCACGCAAGTTCCCGTTTCTTCGGATAACGTTAAAATTAAAGTGGACGATAACGACTTTACTATTAACGGCTTAATTGTTTTACTCTCCTCTACAAGAAAAGATTTCGTTTTGAAATACGCTCTTATAGACGAAACTTCTTATAACGGCGTTAATATTTCGGTAAACAGAAAAGCTACTTCTATTATTTTAAACGGCGAACTTATAGAAAATATTTCTTCCGTAATTTCTCATAAAGCGTTTGAACTTATAAACGCTAGCGTATTTCCCGCAGACGCAAATCAAAACACAAAAATCACTTGCGAGCTAATCGGCGGAAGCGATGTTGCTACTTTTAATGGCAACAGAATAACCTATAAAAAGGCAAACGAGCAAGTTACGCTTAAATTCTATTTAGGCGACGAAAAAACGCTTATTAAAGAATTACCTTGTTCGACGACGGTCGTTTCGGAAACGATAGACTACTCGGACGACGTCATAATAGTCCCGACAAACATTTTATTCTGCTTCTATCAAAATTACGAGTTTGAAAACCTCGCTATTGCAAACGGCGTAATAGAAAAAGTCGGCGAAAATTACAAGGTTACTACTTCCGGTAAATTTACCTTTACAGGTAAATCGAACGGTACGGAATTTACTAAAACATTAATTGCAACCAAGCGTTTCGAAGAGTTTACGGGCGTTAAAATAACCGATACTTTAAACGGAACGAGCGTAAACTTGCCGATAGAGAAAAACGGTAAACACGACACGGCTTCCGACGAAATAACCGTTTCGTTTGACGGAGTAGGTAACGCAACGTCGATTAACGGCGAAAAGCCCTCTGTTACTTATATTTCTTCCGATACTACCGTCGCTACGATAGACAATAACGGAAGCTTAACGTTTAAAAAGTCGGGAACGGTTACCGTTACAATCAAAGTTGCAGGCACCGTTTACCACACGATAAATTCCGACGGAGAAGATTACGACGTATGGTACTTATTTACCGTATACTCGTCTTGCTCTAACGCAGACAAATTCGAACTGACCGTCAACGAAGACGATAAACACGTAATTCTTGACGAAAAGCAAACCTTTAATATTTACGAACGTTTAACGCCCTCTTACCCGTTATACGGCACGATAACGCCGAAATATTATTATTCGGCGGAAAACTGTGAAGTCGATGAAAACTGCTTAATCACGTTTACCGATACGGGAATAGCAAAGGTTAGCGTAAAATGCTTGAAAGGCGACGGAAATTATACCGAAACGCAACAAATAGTATTTACGGTAGACAAATATGTCGACAAAATAACCGTTTTGGATAAAAACAATAACGAACGCTGTCAAATCGTTGTAAAATCGGATAGCTATTCGTTAATTACCGCACTGTCTTCGATTGCGCCATACTCGGTTAGAACGCTTGTTCCTAGTCCCACTCTCACCGATTTAGAGTACTCGGTTATAAGCGGAAATTGCAGTATAAGCGAAAACGGAGAAATATCCTTTACGGGCTACGGAAAGTTCGAGGTACTAATCAAGGCAAAATACGGAACAGCCGAGAATACTTTCACGATTTTAAGAGTTGAAGACGACGTAACCGTAATAGACGCAAACGACGAATCTTTTGTGACGGAAGCGGGCAAAAAATACGTTATAGACGCAGGCTACGGCTCTACGTTGCCCGAAATAGTCTTTAACTCGGACGCCACCGTTGTGGACACTGTAACTTTAACGTTTACGTTTGCCACCGGAACGGCAACCCAAATATCCGTAAACAACGTAAGTAAAAACGTTTACGCAACGGAAAAAGTAACTTCTATCGAGTTTAAAAAGGGCGCAAGCGATATTTTCAGCGCGCAAACCGAATTTAACCTCAAAGAACTGTTCGGGGCGTACTTTATGCCTTATACGGCAAGACAAAGCGTTGCCCCCTACTCGCCCTACGAACTCACGTACTCGTCTTCCGACGAAAGCGTTGCTACAATCGAAAACGGCGTACTCAAATTTAAAAAAGCGGGTGAAATAACTCTTTCGTTTACGGCGGGCGAAATAACTAAAACCTATAAAGTTGAAAGCACTTTGGGTTACGTAAAAGAATTCGACTTGCTTATAGAGAATAACAAATTATTCGAATTTAACCAAAATTCGTTTACCTTAACGCTAGGAATCGATTATACGATTTCTCCTGCCGACGCAGTGGCGGAAAAGTACGATATTAGACTATTCTCTTTAAACGCAACCGTTTGCACCGTCGACGGTCTAACGATAAATTTCGTGAGCGGAGGCGAAGCGGAATTGCAACTCGTTTATAAAACGATAATCGGCGATACGGTTTACGACGAGGATATTCACGTAAAAATCCGCATTGTAAAGCGTGCGGAAGAATTGACGAACAATTATGACGGAAGAACGACTTTAAACGTTTTAACAAAAGACGACTTCACTTTAAATATAGGCGTTTTAGGAAGCAACCTATCGCCTTACGAACTAGTTTATAAAAGCTCTGACGAAAGCGTGGCAAAAGTCGATTCGAACGGAAAAATTACTTTCTCGTCAAGCAATAAACCTTGCTATATAACCGTTAAACTAAATAACCTTTATACGAACGAAGAAGATTTTTCGTTAACGATTACGGTTAGAAAAACAACTAACGATATATATAAAGCAGAGAACTCTACCGCCACGAATATTACGCTAAGCTATGACGAACAAGATAAAATTTCTCTTTACCCCGTCGACTTAAAAGCGGATTTTGCTTACTCGATTTCAAGCGGTGACGATATCGTATCTTTAAACGAGTACGGCGACGTTACGGTTTTAAAAGGCGGTTATGCGGAAATTTTAGTAACGGGAGAAAACTTCTCCGCCACCGTAAAAGTGTTCGTACACAAAAAAGCGGAAGATATTAAGTTAAACGAAAACCTTTCTTTCACGGAAGAATTCGTTACGGCACAAACTACTTTAAACCTGTTTGACGCCAAGCCTTTATCGTCGGTATTCCCCGTGGAAGCAAGAAACGAAAAAACTATTAGTTATACTTACGACTCCGCTATTGCAACGATTGACGAAAACGGCGTTATAACCTTTAAAAAGAACGAACCGCTCACACTTACCGTGTCCATCCTTTACAATGGCGAAACCGAAATCACGAGAACGGTATACGTGCGTAGCACTCTGGGTAAGGCGACGGATGTCAAATTAACCCAAAACGGCAACGATATAAAAGACGCGTATACGTTAGAAAACGTAGGAAAAAGCATAACTTTCACCGTGTCGCAATTTTTACCGTCAGATTTAGTATTAACGGCGGAAAACTTTACGGTTTCGGGCTTTAATAACAGCGTTATAACGGCAATAGTCGATATTGAAAACAGAACGGTAACGGTAAACGGAATAGGCAAAGGAGAATGTACGCTGACTATATCCGTTGCAGGCGTTACATTTACCACCGATATAACGGTACTACTCAAAGCTCAATCGGTAAATATTAAGTATAACGGCGATATAATCAGCAAATTAAACACCATGTCGAACGTGGTAACGCTTACGGCGGAAGTACTTCCCTTAAACGCTTCGGATACAAGTTATACTTGGTATAGCCAAAGCGAATACGTTGTTATAGAAAACGGAACCGTAACTATTACGGACGGTAAATTAGGCGATTACGTAATATGGGCAACCGCAAACGACGGTAGCGGAAAACAAGCTTCTGTAACGATAAAATACAGAGATTTAACGGGATTTACTTTGTCTACGGCGTTAAACGAAACTCCCCTCACGACGGGTTCTACGCTGTACGTAAAATACAATATTAACACAATTACGTTATACGTTAACAGCACGCCCGAAAACCTAAACGGACTAAATATTTCGGACTTTACGGCAAGTTCCGCTAACGGTAGTACTTTTAGCTTTAATCAAACGTTATTGAGTATAACCGTAACGTTAGGCGATACGCCCCATTTCGAAGACGCAATAAAAGTTTACTATAAAGATAAATTCGAGTTCGACTTAAACGTTTATCGCTCGGGCATAAGTAAAATAGAGTTCGGCAACGATTTAGATAATAAGTTAGACAAGAACTACGGTTTGCAACAAATGCGACTTTTCGGATATAAGTCTTATTACGACGGCGTTAAAGAATACTATAAAATGCCTATCAAAATATATATGGGCGGAAACGTAGAAACGTACGACAACACCTATTTAAGCGACCTTGTGTGGACTTGCGAAAAAGGTATTACCATTACGCTCGATAATAGCGACAACTCATTCGTTTACGTAAACTTTAACGGCTTTACGGGAAGTTCACTAGCCGAAATTTTAGCCGACAACTTTAAAAACGGCGAAGCAAACGTATACGCAACGGACAAAGGAAACACGTTAAGCGCAAGCGAAGACTACGATTATACCTTCCACGTGGTAAATGCGGTAAACGTATTCGACCAAGCAGGCTATGAAAACGGCGGAAGCAATATCGTTCTTCAAGTAAACCTAGGTCACGACGACGAAGCGACTAACATTGAGGAACAAAAAACGTTACCCGAATACCAAAGAACTTACGCAAGATTCGAACTAGAAGAAAGCGATACGTATAAAAATTTGGCAAACAATAAAAAAGATAGTTCTGTATCAAGCTATAGAAAAACCACAATTTACGGAAACGGTTATTTAATTAACTTTGCCCATAAAAACGGAACAAAAGCCGAAACAAAATGGGGTTATTCTCTCGTAGGAATAACAAACGTTATTAACGCAAAACTAAAAGGCACTAACGATTCAAGCGATTCAGATAGAGATGATTTCTTTATAGAATTAACGGACACGGCAAATATTCTTTACTCGGAATGTTTCAATATGTTAAGGGTAATAGAAAATTACAATCGTTATACTCTTGTAAAAAGATGTTTGTTTAGAACCTGTGCGGAAAGCGGAGCAATAAGTTCTTATCAAGGCGACTGTGTAGACTCAAACAGACTTACGTTTGAAGACGTTATTATGTTCGATACGGGGTCAAGAGCCGTTGAAACACACTCAAATCCGATAGCCATAAATGGGTTCTTTGACGTTTACAACTTCCAAAACAAAACCTCGTTGAATAAAGCCATAGCAGGCGTCAGCGTAGGCGACGGAGTTTTTGGAAAATTTGAAGATGCAAACGCTTCTCTTATAACGACACAAAACGGACAAAAATGGATAAACGTAGTTGTCATTTCCGCAAAGGGGCAAGACAAAAAACTTTATTATGACGGAAAAGAAGTCACTGCCGATTCGCCCTCTTCAACCGGACTTGTTAAAGTAAGCGGAAAATACGGATTCCTAGATCTTTCCGTTAAATTCTGCGGTTGGAGTTATCCTTACGATACCGCCTCTATTAAATGGGAAGACCAATACGACAATAACGGAAATTTGGATAACGCTAAAATGATAAATACCATTTGGAAAATTAAGAGATTACAAGAAAACTCCGCAACAAACACGTAATATGGTAAAATAAAAAGCATTTTAAGTATCTATTTACAACAAAACAAATCTCGCTACTTTTCACCGAAAGTAGCGAGATTTTATTTTATATAAAGTTATTAAAACTTAATCTTTTTATACGGGTCGTCGCCGTAAAGTTTATTTACGTTATCGTAAAAATCTTTCATTTTAGGCGTTTGCTTTAAATCGCCCTCCAACGCAAATAGTCTTAACAGTCTCTCTTGTTCGGAATTGAATTTTGCGGGAGTTTCAACAATAACGTTATAGTATAAATTGCCCGTTCCGAGTCGTGAATTTATACCCTTTCCTCTTAAACAAAGCACTTTTCCGCTTTGAGTTCCCTTGGGAATTTCCAATTCTTCTAGTTTATCCACTCCGGGAGCCATAATTTTTCCGCCCAAAACCGCAGTGGCGTAAGATATGGGCAAATCTACGTATAAATCGAAGTTTTTCCTCTTAAACAATTTATGAGGTAAAACTTTAATTACAACTATTAAATCTCCGCATTCGCCTCCGTTAGAAGAGGCATTTCCCATTCCACGCTTTTTAAGGTAACTTCCCGTATCTGCTCCGCCCGGAATATCGAGTTCTACGGCGGTATTCTTCTTTAAATACCCTTTACCCGAACAAGCCGTACATTTCGTCGTAATTTTCTTACCCGTTCCGTTACAGTCGGAACACGCCCCGTAAGTAACTTGCGTAAAAAATCCCGTACTACGCCTATATTGCCTTTGCCCCGTTCCGTTACAAGAAGAACATACGCTATAAGCCGTTCCGTCCTTTGCTCCCGTACCTTTACAAGACGAACAAGGTTCCTTTCTTGCATAATTTACGCTCTTTTTTACGCCTTTAACGGCGTCCATAAACGAAAGCTCTAACTCTACCGTTATATCTTCGCCTTTGCTTTTCGTAGGTCTTTCCGTCCTTCCGCTAGAAAATCCTCCGCCGAAAATATCGCCGAAAATATCGCCGAATCCTCCGAAACCTCCGAAACCGTCGCCACCAAATCCGCCAAACCCCGCACTTTCGGGGTGTTCGAGTTCAAAATCGTATTTTTTTCTCTTGTCGGGGTCGGATAAAATCTCGTTGGCTTCGTTTATCTCTTTAAACCTAGTGGCACACGCCTCGTCGTTGGGGTGTAAATCAGGGTGATATTGACGGGCAAGCTTTCTATAAGCCGATTTTATTTCGTCGGAACTTGCCGTTTTCGATACCCCTAATATATCATAATAATTCTTTTTATCTGCCATTTTGCACCTTTAAAATAACACATTAATAAGTTGCGTCGTAAAACGCAACTTATTTTATCGTTACAATTTATTATTAGTTTTGGTGGAATTCCGTATCGTCACCGCCTGTGCTTCCGTCAGCTCCCGATTGTTCGCCCGCTTGTTGATAAATCTTGCTGAAAATAGGCGAAGTTGCTTGAGCTAATTTTTCTTGAGCCGACTTTAATTCTTCAACGGCGTCGCTGTTTAACTTTTCTTTAGCTTCCTTCACGGCTTCTTCTATTGTCGCCTTATCTTCTTCGGTAAGCTTGTCGCCCAATTCTTTAACCGATTTTTCGGTTGCGAAAATAAATCCGTCCAACTGGTTATGAGCGTCAACCTTTTCCTTTCTCTTATTATCCTCGGCTTCGTATTCCTGAGCCTCTTTTACGGCTTTGTCTATATCCTCTTTGGAAAGGTTGCTGGAAGAAGTAATCGTTATATCGCTACTCTTATTCGTCGCTTTATCCATTGCGGTTACGTGAACTATACCGTTTGCGTCTATATCGAAAGTAACTTCTATTTGAGGAATTCCTCTCGGAGCGGGAGCTATTCCGCCTAAATTGAATTGTCCCAAAGTTTTGTTGTCTTTTGCAAACTTTCTTTCGCCTTGTAAAACGTGAATGGTAACTTCAGTTTGATTATCCGCGGCGGTTGAGAACACTTGAGATTTCTTGGTAGGAATAGTCGTGTTTCTTTCGATAAGCGTAGTCATAACTCCACCCATAGTTTCAATTCCGAGCGTTAAAGGCGTTACGTCCAAAAGCAATACGTCCTTAACGTCGCCCGTTAAAACACCGCCTTGAATAGCCGCGCCGATTGCAACGCATTCGTCGGGGTTAATTCCCTTAAACGGTTCTTTGCCCGTTTCCTTTTTAACCGCTTCTTGTACGGCGGGAATACGAGTAGAACCACCTACTAAAATAACCTTTGCTATATCCGAGTAGCTGAGTTTCGCATCGGCTAACGCCTTTTTCATAGGTTGCAACGTTCTTTCAACCAAATCTTCGGTCAAAGCGTCGAATTTTTGTTTGGTGAGCGTTACTTCCATATGCTTCGGTCCCGTTGCGTCTGCCGTTATAAAGGGTAGGCTAACCGTTGTAGAAGACATTCCTGAAAGTTCGATTTTAGCTTTTTCGGCGGCTTCTTTAAGCCTTTGCATTGCCATTTTGTCCTTGGAAAGATCAATACCCTCTTTACTCTTAAAGTCGTCGACTAAATAATCTATAATCTTATTATCGAAATCGTCTCCGCCGAGTTTGGTGTCGCCGTTGGTCGCCAAAACTTCGAATACGCCGTCGCCTATATCCAAAATAGATACGTCGAACGTTCCTCCGCCCAAATCGTAAATTAAAACTTTATGATTTCCCGTATCTTTGTCAAGTCCGTATGCAAGCGCAGCCGCAGTAGGTTCGTTTATAACTCTTAAAACGTTAAGTCCTGCAATTTTGCCGGCATCTTTCGTGGCTTGACGTTGTGCGTCGTTAAAGTATGCGGGGCAAGTGATAACGGCGTCCGTAACCGTTTCGCCGAGATACCCCTCCGCATCCTTTTTAAGTTTTCCGAGTACCATTGCGGAAATTTCTTGCGGGGAGTACTTTTTGCCGTCTATATCGACTTTATAGTCGCTTCCCATATGTCTTTTAATCGAAATAACCGTTCTGTCGGCGTTTGCAACCGCTTGACGCTTTGCTATCTGTCCGACAAGTCTTTGTCCGTCTTTTTGAAATCCGACTACCGAAGGAGTCGTTCTAGAACCTTCTGCGTTCGCAATAACTACGGGTTCACCGCCTTCCATAACCGCTACGCAAGAATTAGTCGTTCCTAAATCTATACCGATAATTTTACTCATAATCTTTATATCTCCTTTTTCTTATTTACTTATTTTATAACTACGACTTGTGCAAACCTTATAATTTTGTCGCCAAGCGCGTAACCTTTTAAAAATACTTGTTTAACCGTTCCGCTTTCCTCTCCGTTTTCGGCGTCCGCCATCATAACGGCTTCCGCTTTGTTTGGGTCGAACTGTTCGCCTACGGGATTTATTTCGCTAACGCCGATATTTGTAAGAACGTCTTGAAAATTCCTAACGAGCATTTCAAGCCCTTGCTTGGTTTTTTCGTCCACGGAAGTGGCAACCGCTCTTTCCAAATTGTCGCCTATACTCAAAATCTTTTTTATCAGGTCGGTTTTACCCTCTTCGTAAGCAAGACGCCTAGTTTCATTGTTTCTCTTTTTAAAATTTTCAAAATCTGCTTTCGCACGATACCAACTGTCCTTGTATTCGCTTGCTTTTTCCGCCTCTTTTTTTAACTCTTCGTTCTCGTTTCGCAAAGCAAGTATCATACTTTTCAGTTCTTCGTTACCGAGGTTTTCAAACTCGTCTACGACAACCTCTTCGACGGTGTCTTTTTCTTTTTCGTCCATTACTTCTCCTTTTTCGGGCTATCTTTTATTTAAAATGCTTTCTATAATTCTTCCTACGTTTTCCAAAACGCATACGACTTTTTGATAGTCCATACGGTTAGGTCCTATAACTCCGTACGTCCCGAGCTTTACGCCGTTAGCGTAATAGGTTGCGCTCACTAGCGAACAGTCGTCCGGCATTTGAGAGTTTTCGGAACCTACTTTTATGTTTATCTTTATATCTCTGTCGTTGTCCGCCATAATTGAAAAAATCTTTTCTTTATCCGTTACCACGGAAAGGAAATTTTTAATCTTTTCGGCGTCGGCATACTCGGGTAAGGAACAAATTTTTGCTTCCCCTTCCGAAAAAACTTCGCCGTTTGCGTCAACGTATTCCTTTAATGCGTCTATAACGTTTAAAAAAATCGTTTTTAAGTCGGAAAAACTGTCTTCTATTTCCACCGAACAAGAACAAAATTCTTCAATGGTTTTATCTTTGCAACATTTAGCAAGAAAAACGTTGGTGTCCTCTAACTGTTCTTCGCTCATATTAGTAGGAATATCTATAATATTGTCCTTTAATATTTTAGTGTCCGTAACGATTATTAAAAGAGCTTTATCGGGTAGGAGTCTTACAAGCTTAACGTTTAAAAGTTTTTCGGTTCCCTCGTGCGAGGCTATCGCCACCGTGGTTAAAGAAGTTAGCTGACTTATTACTTTTACTGCGGATTTTAAAACCGTTTCCATATTGTCCGCTCTTTCTAGAAAAACTTTTTTAATGTATTCCAGCTCGCTGTGGGTAAGCTTATCTTTTACCATAAGTTCGCTTACGTATAATTTATACGCTTTCCCCGACGGAATTCTCCCTGCAGAAGTATGCGGTTGAGATAAATACCCTAGCTCTTCCAATGCGGACAACTCGCTCCTTACCGTTGCGGAGGAAATATTTGTTAAATACTTGTCGGCAATCGCTTTCGACGACACGGGGACGGCTGTTTGAATGTAATCGTCAACGACTATTTGTAAAATCTTTTTCTTTCTATCCGACAATTCCATTTTTAGCAAACCCCCTTTTGTGAGTGTTAGCAATCATATGTTATGAGTGCTAAATTATGACTTTATATTACACTTAATATTTGCTTTTGTCAATAGTTTATGACAACTTTTTAAAACTTTTTAAAATTTATTTCGCCTAAATTAAACAGTTTGATATTTTTCGTTTATCGTACGCAAGAATTTTAAAAAACCGTTGACTTTTATAATGCGTATTTGTTATAATTTGCTAAAAATATTCAAGGGGGCGTAAATTGAAGAAAAACAAACTTTTCCTATACAGAGACAGAACCATTATTCGTGACAAAATAAAAGAATCTTTTTCTTCGGTTTTGCCGATTTCGGTTATAGTTTTACTGTTGTGTTTTACTATATCTCCTATCCCTGCCGACACGTTGCTTGCCTTTATCGTGTGCGTGGCGTTAGTGGTAATAGGAATGGGGCTTTTTACCTTGGGCGCAGACACGGCGATGACTCCTATCGGAGAATACGTCGGCACGGGCGTGGTAAAAAGCAAAAAATTATGGCTCATTATCCCCGTATTCTTTTTAGTCGGCGTTTTAATCACCGTTTCCGAACCCGATTTAACCGTTCTTGCCGAACAGCTTGCGGAAGCTGTCGATAAATACGTTTTAATAATTTCGGTCGGCGTCGGCGTAGGTCTTTTTTTGGTATTTGCGTTTTTAAGGTCGCTACTGAATATAAAACTTAAATACGTATTGCTCTTTTTCTACGTGTTGACTTTCGTTTTATCTTTCTTCGTTCCAAAAGCTTTTTTAAGCGTTGCGTTCGATTCGGGCGGGGTTACCACGGGACCTATGAGCGTTCCTTTTATTATCGCAATCGGTACGGGTATCGCGGGTATGAGAAGCGATAAAAACGCCGATTCCGACGGATTCGGATTGACGGCTTTATGCTCTATCGGACCTATTTTGTCGGTAATGATTTTAGGGCTTATTTATAAACCCGAAACGATAAACTCCTCCTCTTCGTCCATAACCACGATAGCCGACTCGCAAGATTTATTGTCCTTTATAGGTAAAGGGTTGCCGACTTATATGGCGGAAGTGGCATTAGCGTTAACGCCTATAGTCGTTTTCTTTTTACTGTTTAGCATTTTCGGACAAAAAATAGATAAAGCCAACTATATAAGGATTATTATAGGTATACTCTACACTTATGTCGGACTCGTACTCTTTTTAACGGGCGTAAACCTCGGATTTTTACCCGTCGGAAAACTTTTAGGCGAACAAATAGGAGCGCTTTCTTATAATTGGATACTAATTCCGATAGGAATGGTTATAGGTTTCTTCGTGGTTGCGGCTGAACCCGCCGTTCACGTTTTAACCAAACAAGTTTACGAAATTACTTCGGGCGCAATCCCCAAAAAAGCGCTTTCCGTAAGCCTTATGATAGGCGTAGCGGTATCGGTAGGAATCGCAATGATGCGTATATTGTTCCGTATAGATATTATGTGGATTTTAATCCCCGGCTACTCTATTGCACTTATTTTAATGTTTTTCGTACCCGATATTTTCACGGCGATAGCCTTCGACTCGGGCGGAGTTGCTTCGGGCGCAATGGCAACGGGCTTTTTACTACCGCTTGCCCTCGGAGCTTGTTCAACGGTCGGCGTCGACGTCGCCAAATACGGCTTCGGCGTGGTGGCAATGGTCGCTATGACGCCTCTTATTACCATTCAAATTTTAGGATTGGTTTATAAAATCAAAACAAGAAAATCTAAATCAACGAAAACCGAAAACGTTTCGGAACAAATTATCGATTAGGAGTATTTATGCAAGGTTTGAAATATTTAATAACGATAACGAAAAGAGCATACTCTGAAGCCTACGTCGATTATTTTAAGAAAAACGACGCAACGCTAATTTTAAGCAAGCTTTGTTACGGCACGGCAAACGAAAAAACTTTAAGTTATTTAGGACTTGAAAAAACCGAAATGGTTATGTTCGAAACCGTCGTAACCGACAAGGACGCCGAACACGTAATACAAGGACTGACGAAAGAGCTTAGAATTGACGAACAAGGCAACGGAATAGCTTTACTTATGCCTGTAGACAGTCTTGGCGGTCAATCCGCAAAGAATTGTTTAATAGGCGAAAAAACCATTGAAAAAAAGGAGAACGATATGTCTGATAACGAATGTAAATACGTTTTAATCGTAACGATTGTAGATAAGGGAAATACCGATACGGTTATGGATTGCGCAAAAGAAGCGGGCGCAGGCGGTGGAACGGTACTTAAAGCAAAAGGAACGGGAGCTTCTTACACAAAGTTTTTCGGACTTAACATTTCCGAAGAAAAAGAAATGGTGTATATCGTAGCCAAAAAGGAACGTAGGGACGATATTATGCTTGCCATTATGAACCACGCCGGTAGCGAAACCTCCGCCCACGGAATTACGTTTGCCCTACCCGTAAGCTCTGTTGCGGGAATAAAAGCGTTTAACGATTAAGTGTCGGTTGCGGTAAATTTTATAAAAAAAATTTCAACTCTTGCGTAAAAAAACGTTTTTTTACGCAAGAGTTATAAAAAAATGCTTGATAAAAGACAAAAAATGTGTTAATATTATAAAGTAAATTTAAGCCGAAGTGGTGGAATGGTAGACGCGATGGACTCAAAATCCATTGTTGGCGACAACGTGCGGGTTCAAGTCCCGCCTTCGGCACCAAAAAAAAGACGGTAGTTTTTGCTATCGTCTTTTACTGTTTTTAGTGTGTTATATTTTTAATTTTGTGATTTCAGCTTGAATGAATTTCGCCGAAATATGAGTATATATCGCCAGCGTGGTATTTAAGGTTTTATGCCCTACTAACGCCTGCGTTACGTTTATATTTATACCGCTCTCCGCACAACGGGTAATATAAGTATGCCGTAAATCGTGCAACTTATGGTTTTTACAGTACCTTTTAAAATGGTGGGTTAGTGTATCGGGGTAATACGGGAATATTAGCCCGTCTTTTACCCCTTCTCGCTGTTTTTCGATTATCTCCGATAATTTACTCGTTAACGGGATAAAACGCTCGCTTTCGTCCGTTTTCGTCCCTCTTATCTTTATTAGCAAGTCCTTTTCGTGTATATCGTCAAATTTTATCGTTACTAGCTCCGTCCGTCTTATTCCGCTATGCAGTAAAAACAAAAAAGCGTTTTCGTAGCAAGTGCCCTTTATAGCTTATATAAAACCCTCTTGCTCCTCGTGGATTAATGCTTGCCCTCTCTTCTGTCGATGCCTAACCAAAAAAAGCTTGTCCGCTATATTGTCCGTTATAAGTCCTAAACAGTACGCACGGTGTAATGAATTGTGGTAAACATAATATGCGTATTTCCTCGACCTTGACAAGTCTATGTCCGATATTGCCTTATCTATCGCAAGTACGCTTAAACGGTTAAGCCTTAATCGTTTTACCTCTTCGGGGATATGGTTTTTTATCTCCGCTAGTATTCTCTTATAGCTTGACGGTTTCAAGTACGGTTTTTTGTAAACCTCTAACCAATACGCTATAAACTCGCCATAAGTTATACTTTTGCTTAACATTGCCGTTTACCCGTCAATATTTCGCCCGTTTCTCTGTCTACGCTCTCGTGTCCGTCTTTGCCGTTCCTCTCCGTTCCCGTTCCGCTAGCAAGGATATAAAACATTTTCTCGTATTGATTAATAAGTTGAACGGGTACTTGTCCACGCTTAATTAAAGTATCAAAACTTTCGCCACGCCTTACCGCAGTTATAAGCGTTTCTACTCTGTTTAACTTTGAAAAGTCTATTAAGTGTATCTGCTCGTTAAAGTAGTCTTCCTCGCTAACAATAAACTCAGCTTTCGTGTAATAGTATTTTCTCGTCTGTCCTTTCGTTGCCAGATAGCCTATATCGTGTAACCCGTATAAGTACCAATCGCCAAACTTTGACGACCTACAAGCAATACAGCCTAACGGCTTACCGCTCAAATTGTTTTTGTCAATCTCCTTTAACTCGTCGCAAAAAGTAAAGGTATCGTATTGCCTAGACGGCACTACAAATAAATGCTTGTGGCTTTTCGTTTCGTCCTCTTCGGGTAAATGTTCGATAAAAGCGTAAAAGTCTATTTTTCGGGCTTGTATGAGTTCGTTAAGCCGTTTTATTAAAAAGTCTTTCGTGTTATAACTAATCGTTGCAAACGGTTTGCTAGTTCTCATTTTTCCCCGCTCCTTTTTTCTTGTAATCGACAATAGTACTTTCAATTAAAAGCCGTAAAAATTCCGACACGCTCAACCCGTTTTTACTTGTGATAACTTTTAATAGCTCAAAATCTTCGCTATTTACTCGCATTATAAAGTTTTTATCCTTTTTTTTACACATAATTTACACCCCTTTTTATGCGGTTTTTTGTCTTTTTTGTATATACAATTATTTCAATTTAATTGCCGTTATTCGTGGTAACGGCTTTTAACTCTTTTTTTGCCTTTCTTCTCTCTCTTTTTTTGCGGTTAATCTCTTCTCTATGTTTAATATAGTAGTCCCTATTCTTCCGTTTTTCTTCTTCCCAATGCTCAACATAACGCTCTCTTCGTTTTCGCCGTATCTCTTCTCTATGTTTAACACGGTATCTTTTTTGTTTGGCAAATTCCTCTTCTTTATGTTCGGTACGCCATTTCTTCTGCTTGGCAAGTTCTTCTTCTCTATGTTCGGCGTAATGCTCTCTTCGTTTTCGCCGTATCTCTTCTCTGTGTTTATTGGCATAATCTCGACTATATTTTAAACGCCGTTGATGTCTAGTATCAGCAGGCGAAAAAGCCTTTACGTCAACCCCCGACAATTCCATAAGCTCCAAAAATTCGCCTATGTTCTTGTCAACCTCTTTCATACAATCTTTTGTAAAATTCGTATTCATTGCCCTTAATCTCCTTTAATGGTATATCAGTAAAAGCCACGCAAAAAACCTCGTTTCGGTGCTTTTCGTCTTTTATGTGGTTATCTAAAAAAGCAAATAACCTTTTGTCTTTTTCCTCTCGCTCCGCTAATTCTTCCGATAAATTAAAGTAATCCGTTTTATCCTCTAACATATCCGCAATAGTTAAAATCTTTTCTTTCGGTTTCGATATAACCGTATCAAGGCTAACCGTTAATATAGAACCGTTTTTATAACCTCTATACCCGCCATAACAAATACCGTAACAAGTTTTTAAAATCTCACGATATAAACGGGTAAAGTCGTAACAAGGTAAGTCTATAAAAACCTGATTTAATAAATCGTCAAGTTCAACAATATTGCCTTGCCCATAAATACATTTACGCTTAAACAAGCACCCTTTACAAATACTTAAAATGTGGTTATAATTGTTATAATAAAAACTAGTCATTGCTTCTACGTTGCTTTTTTTAATCTCTTCTACCTCTTCGGGGGTATATATCCAACCATAAGCGTTTATATTATTCATACTTACACCTCGTCTCTTCGAAATGTTTTAACGCTCTCTCGGTTATATTCTTTTCGGTCAAATGTTTTGTAAACTCTTTTGCTGTGTGTTTCCGAAAAACCGACTTGCTAAAAGCGTTGTCCGACACAGACACGGACGACACACAGCATTTACCGTCAACTAAATCACACAAAAAAAGCTTTTCGCCCTTTTTCGTTCCATTGTTTGCCATTGTGGTTACTCTCCTATTTTTAATGTTTATTTTCTACATATTTGCAGATTATTATATATATTACTCTGCATTTTTGCAGATGTCAAGTAAATTCTACATTTTTGCAATATAATTTTTTAGAGGTGAAAAAATGGACTACGGAAAAAGCCTAAAAGAAACAAGACTACTTCACAAAAAAACACTTTTACAAGTTGAAAAAGACACGGGAATAACAAACTCAAATTTAAGTAGATGGGAAAACGGAAAGGTTTTACCCAATATAGACTTCTGCGTAAAACTAGCCGATTATTACGGAATAAGCCTTGACGAACTAATCGGGCGTAATTTTTAAAACTCTTGCAGAGAGCAAAACCGCTTTTTCAAGCGGACATTTTCCATTAAAAAAGACAACTTTTACCGACGTGATTTTTTTTGCACTCGAATGCAAAAAACACTTTGAGAGTATTACGCAACACCTTGTACTATACGAGCCACGCACGCGTGCGCGTGCGTGGGTACAAGGTGTTGCAACCTACCGACCGACAAAAAGCAAATAGCTCTGACATAAGGACAAAAAAATAAACGACAACAACCTCGCTAGACCGCTGACGGTTTTTGCCGTTCATTTTTTATTTTTTTTATTATGCCCAAATAAGGTTTTAAGCTATTATATAGCTTTTTTTTGCTCGATTATCCGTAGTGGTAGTTTTGCCTACAACTCTAATTTTGCCGTTATTTAGTCCGCCTTATAACGCCTTAAAGTTTCTTGCCACTATCGACAATTACAAACAACGTTGTTTTGTCTGTCCGTTACGGTGCCATTAAGAGAAGATATGCTTTTCTCTCGCTCTTTCCGCCCTCAAAATCCATTGTTGGCGACAACGTGCGGGTTCAAGTCCCGCCTTCGGCACCAAAAAAAAGACGGTAGTTTTTGCTATCGTCTTTTACTGTTTTTAGTGTGTTATATTTTTAATTTTGTGATTTCAGCTTGAATGAATTTCGCCGAAATATGAGTATATATCGCCAGCGTGGTATTTAAGGTTTTATGCCCTACTAACGCCTGCGTTACGTTTATATTTATACCGCTCTCCGCACAACGGGTAATATAAGTATGCCGTAAATCGTGCAACTTATGGTTTTTACAGTACCTTTTAAAATGGTGGGTTAGTGTATCGGGGTAATACGGGAATATTAGCCCGTCTTTTACCCCTTCTCGCTGTTTTTCGATTATCTCCGATAATTTACTCGTTAACGGGATAAAACGCTCGCTTTCGTCCGTTTTCGTCCCTCTTATCTTTATTAGCAAGTCCTTTTCGTGTATATCGTCAAATTTTATCGTTACTAGCTCCGTCCGTCTTATTCCGCTATGCAGTAAAAACAAAAAAGCGTTTTCGTAGCAAGTGCCCTTTATAGCTTATATAAAACCCTCTTGCTCCTCGTGGATTAATGCTTGCCCTCTCTTCTGTCGATGCCTAACCAAAAAAAGCTTGTCCGCTATATTATCCGTTATAAGTCCTAAACAGTACGCACGACGTAATGAATTATGGTAAACATAGTATGCGTATTCCCTCGACGGTGCTACAAATAAATGCTTGTGGCTCTTCGTTTCGTCCTCTTCGGGTAAATCTTCGATAAATGCGTAAAAGTTGATTTTTCGGACTTGTGCTCGCCTAAACTACTCCGTTATAATAACGAAAATATTTCGTTTCAAATACCTTAACTTAAAAGGAGGATTTTTAGGTAAAACGTGGCGGTCTGTTTATAAAATTTTCAAAAATTTTTTTAGAAAACAAAAAATCCGTGTAAGTCGTAACGCACGTTAATGCATTCTTTCTTCTCACGGATTTTTATTCGAATTTATTAAGTTGTAATAACAATATTTCTCAAAGAGCGTCACAAAATTTACAATTTCGCCATTTGTCACGATAATTCAAATATTCATGACGACGTTAAATCATTTATAATTTATTGCAAAAACTTACTTCATTATAATTCAAATCTTTGCTATATACAATTTCTTTTCCATAAATGTTTTTTAGTTTTTCGACGGAAATAATATCTGCCGCTTTTCCATGTTCTACAATATTTCCGTTTTGCAAAAGAAACACGTTAGCATTAAGATATAACGCGTGATTGGGATTATGCGAGGAAAGAATAAACGTTTTACTCTCATTCTCTGCAATCTCTTTGATAAAAGACAATATTTTATTTTGATTTTTCATATCGAGTGCGGACGTAGGCTCGTCCAAAACGATTACGTCCGAGTCTTGTATGATTGCTCCGCAAATCGCAACGACTTGCCGTTCTCCGCCGCTAATTTCTACAAGTTTAGAATTTAACAATTCGTAGACTCCAAAACGCCGTGCCATATCTTTAATGCGTTTTATATCCTCTTCCGTCGGTGACTCGTAAAAGCGCATTTTATTAACATTTCCGAACGATAAATATTCTTCTACCGAAAAATCATCGGCAACGGTCGTTCGTTGAGCCACATACGATATTACTTTTGCTCTTTCTTTAATCGAATACGTTTTTAAGTCGCGTTCGTTTAACGATATAGTTCCTTGATACCCGTTCAATAGACCCGTAAGGAGTTTAATTAGCGTTGTTTTTCCCGAACCGTTTAAACCGAGTAAAACGTTAATCGTACCTTTTTCGCACGAAAAATCTATATTGTCTATAATATATTTCCCCGTTTTTTTATAGCGAAAAGATAAGTTTTTTGTTTCAATCATTTTCATGAATCGTATTTCTCCTTATAAATAACAAAACGATAAAAATAATTGTTCCGAAAAATCCCGTTACTGCCGACAACGGAATTTCTGACGCCGTAAACGCACGCGAAAGAATATCCGCAATAATCATAAACGTCGCCCCAAAAATCATACAAAGAGGAATAGTCTTTTTGGTATTTCTCCCTACCGCTAAACGCACTATGTGCGGCACGACCAAGCCTATCCAACTAATTGTTCCCGAAAAAGCAACAGAACTTGCGGTCAGCAATGTGGCTATGCCTATAATCAGTGTGCGATATGCTATGTAATTGATTCCCTTTGTTTGTGCCTCCTCTTTTCCCAAAGCAACGACATTAATTCGCCAACTGATGGATAATATAACCACCGAACAAACAGCAATAATAGGGAATAAAAAGCACACGTCCGTCATTGTCGATTGCTCGAAAGACCCCATAAGCCAAAACGTTATGCTCGCAAGCGTTGTTTCCGCATCCGCGAAATATTTAACGAAAGATAAGACCGAACTCATACAACCGCCGACGATAATTCCGGACAACGTTAAAATCGTCGAAGATTTATTCCTAAAAGTAGTTGCAACAAGCAGAGTTGTCGCAACCGTAAAAACACCGACAACAAAAGCAAAAAAACTCACGTATACGGACGATAAACCTAACACTATCGCAATCGCCGCACCAACACCTGCACCCGACGATACTCCAAGTAAATCCGGCGATACTAACTTGTTTTGAAAAGTTTCTTGATACAAAAGTCCGGAAACACTTAACGCCATTCCCGTAAGCGCTGCGATAATCGTTCTCGGTAAGCGCAAATTAAAAATAATGCTGCGTTCGATTTCATATCCGTTCTTAGAACATAACAATCTGAAAAAGTCTGCGACGGAAATTTGATAACGCCCGACAAGCAAAGCGGCGATAAAAGAAACAAAAAAGGTAACAATGGCAACCGCATATATCAGGCTCATTCTTTTCTTTTGTTTATACAAGAGCGTTTCCCCCCCGACTTAACCCATTCAACATATTTTGTGCTTCTTCCTCGGTTAAGTCTATGCCGAAAAACTCTTCACTTAAATCTTGTATTTGTTTTTTTGTATCGTATGAAAAATAATTCGGATACAATTTGTTCGCTTGGTCACACAGAAAAACGGGAGAAAATACGGAAAGTTGCTCAAACATTGTAAGTCCGATGGGGATGTTGAAGATTTGATTGTTTTTAACTGCGTCAAGCTTTACGTAAGGTTCTTTTTGCAAAGCCTCGATTAAAGTCTTTTGGTAAATACCACCAACAACGAACACATCAGGATTTTGTGCACAAATCTCCTCTGTAGAAGGTTTATTCGATTCAAATCGATCGTTTAACGGAGTCATTCCTAAAATTTTATATGCATATTCTGTAAACGAGCCTTTATTTTCCGTATATCCGATTCCCTTATTCTTATCGCCTCGCACGTAATACACCGTTCTTTTCGCATCATTATGCTTTGCAAGTTCCGTTTGAATACCCGTAATCGTCGTTTGCATTTTTGTTTTCCAAGCATCAACCCTTGTCGCTATTTCTTCGCTATCCCAAATTTGTTTAACCAAATCGGCAAAGAAGTATACGTACTCGCTAAAATCGGGGTTGCCGTATAAACTAACGTTTAACGCTTTTATTCCGTGTTCTTTCAGTCCGTCCGCTATGTATTTTTCGGGCGCAAATACAATATCTACTCCGCGAGAAATATAAGTTTCATAACTTTCTTCATACGATAAAGCATACCTTTCGTTCGCTTTAGAATCGAATACGGACGACCATTCGTTTTCAAGCAAAGAATAATACACGCCGTCAATGCTGTCTGCAACACCGAACGCAATCAAAAGGTCATACGTCGTTCTCGACGCACAGGCAACCTTTCGAGGATTCTTTTTTACCGTTACTTTCTCGCCGAGCATATCTGTAACCGTAATCGTGTCATCTGTAACAGACAGATTATAAGTGCAAGCAATCGCTGTAAACGTAATCGTTATAACAAGTGCGCTTACAATAATGAACGAAATAAGTTTTTTAATTTTTGACACATCTTCCTCCTTGAAATATTCAACGCATCCCTATTTTAGATATTCTTTATAATTTAGAATATATAAATTTTTCTAATGTGTAAATTGATTAATGAAAGAAGCCCGAACTTTCGGACTCCTTTAACGAACTCGCTATTTGCCTTTAACGTAATGCCCCACGAGCATCTAACTTTTGGGGTGCATTTCATTTTGCCCAAGCTTTTCATATTTTTAGAGTTTTATATTTTTCCCGTAAATCATAATTTTCGGGTTTTCGTAGAACAACGCTTCGG
>CAZRMT010000002.1:0-75676 GCA_964601265.1 uncultured Christensenella sp. | reverse complement strand
TATAGTTTTGAAATAACTCTTCCTAAATTTATATTAAGGAATGATTTTTGTATAAATAAAATCAACGGGAATATTATAAAGAACGCAACCAATATCACGGTTAGGGCTAAAGACGCATAATACAAAAACGCTTGAGTTTTGCCGTTTTGCAGGAATTTCGTTTTTCTTCTTAAAAGGGTTAGTCCTATTATTAGCAACGCCGATACGACGGCGCAAGCAAGCGCTACAAAGGGATAGGGGGAAGTGTAAGAAGTTTCCACTACGTTTTTACCTTCTTTCAGTTTAAAAATCATAAGCCCCGCTTTATTTTCGATAAATTCCGCTTGTTTGCCGTTAATTGTAACCTTGCTTGCGCTCAAAACGACGTTCGATAAAAATACGTATTCGTTATCTGATGCGTTATCAATTGTAAAATTAACGCCCGTTTTCGTTTCTTTGTAACGAACCATGCAAGCCGTTGCGTTGTCGTGTAAAGTTTTCATTTTTTGAGGCTCGATAATCATACACGAAACGTGAGCTTTTATCGTGTCGACGTCAAGCTTTTTATTTGTACAATCAATTGTTGAAGGCCAGTGATAACCTTTGTTTTCTATGCTATAACCGTAAGTATACTTATTGCTTTCTAAAACGGAACCGCCTATCGTTATTTCGTAGTCAGACGGGAAATCGAGTTTTACAAAGTATTCTCCTTCGTAGTTAATCGGCGATTGAATTTGAAAAACTCCTTTATCTTCTTTAACGTTGACTTCACATTCGGTAAATAGTTTCCCTTCTCCGCCTAAAAAAGTGAAAAGACTTTGCATACTTTCAAACCAATCGTCCGTGTTGAGGTTGTCGGGAATTTGGTCTGCCGTAAAGGTAAAGGTGAAACAAGTAGGCAAGGCGTAACGGTTTTCGTAAACTTGCCACGTATCGTTTATGGTGTACGCCGTGCCGTCTACACAATACGGAACAAAATAATCCATATTTATCGGAGTATTTTGCTTTTTCATTACTTTAGTTCCGTCGCTTTTCGTTTCTTCTTTTTCTGCCTGATTGTCGCTTTTGCGAATCAGCATATATCTAGAGCCGAGTAAACAACTGCCGAAAAAGGATTTGTTACCGCTGTCCACGCCTACGCAACCGCCTGCGTGGGAAATGTAATTTAAATTATACGCGGTGTTAAAATTCGCTATATCCACGTTGGAAGAAAAAGCGGAAAAGACTTTAATATTTTTAACGTAACCCACGTTGGACGAAACGTAACCTTTATAGTCCGCAACTCTGTAATACGGATAATCTTCTTCGTTTTTTTCAAGGCAATCTATCATTGTGTCCACGACGTCGTAATTACTTAGTCCCGATAAATTGCCGTCTATAAGCGTTCCGTATATAAAAGTCGATTGTCCTATTGCGAAAACGCATAAAATAACGGCAAGAACTTTCGGGTAAACGATTTTCTTTTTTGCAAGAATTATCGCAAAAACGGCTAAAATCAACGCAAGTAAAAATACCCACATTATAACGTTATAACCGCCTTCCGAATGAGCGTAGTGCGAGGTGAAGTTGTGGTCGCTTCTGTCGGTGTCGACTACGGTATATAAACCGTTTGCGTTATCGAAAATAACTTTTAAATAGTAGGTGTAATAACAAGTAATAAAGGTAAATAACGCAATCGCTATTAGCGAAAAATAAAACTTTTTATTTTTTAGGTTTGCAAGAAAAATTTTAACGGGTTTATACGAACAAAGCGTTTCTTTAAAGGTGAGTTGTTTCTTTTTTCCCTCGTCGTCTTCGGTTGGCTCGGGGGTGGGTGCGGGTTCTATATAGTCTATTGATTTTGAAAAATCCGTATTTTCAAAGTATAGACAGCAAGTATACATAGAAGCAAATCCGTTTAAAAAGCCGAATCGCATTGCGTAATGGTTATAAGAGCCTGCGTTGAGTAAATAACAGCTTCCGTCTATTAAAATGGGGGCAAGAATTATCAATTCGCCGACTATTAAAAATTTTCCGAGTTTCGTTTTACGGTTTTTAACGATTGCCAAAATGCCGAATATAAGCAAAAAGGTGTCGGCGAATATATAGGTGAGTTTTACAAACGTGTGGTCTACGTCGTTAGAAATACTGTCGTTAAGTTTTCCGAATAAACTTACGTTTCTCGACGAATGAGAAGAAGATATTAAAACGGGAACCAAAACGGGTAAAGACGCAATTATCGCATAAAGCAAGCTTACTATCGTATCGGTCATTTTTTCTTTGCGTTTATCTTTTTCCACGACGATATAAATATACACGAAGTAAATCGGGAAAATTAAAAGCAACGAAAAACAACTTATTGAAAAACAAGTGTAAATCATACACGTTGTAAGTATTGCGTGGAGTTTTATTTTTCTTGTGTCTATAAGTCGTTTAAATCCTAATGCTACTAACGGAAAATAGATTAAAAAATCCATCCAGTTGATATAAGTGTTGGAAGTTCCCACGTAACCGCATACGCTGTATAACGTCGCTATTACGAATGCCGTTACGGAATTTATTTTAGGAAATCTTTTTTTGATATAAAACAACGCCGAACAACCTATGCAAGAAATTTTAAGCGGTAAAATAAAACTCATTGCGTGATAGGTATGTCCCTTTCCGAACAGTAAAATTATAAACGTGAACGGGGATAGGAACATAAAGCAAATGGATTGGAACATGTCCACTCCGCCTAGCGAATTTTTAACGTAGAAAAGTGAAGTTTTACCTTCTAAAAAGTAAAAAAAGTTTTCGAGGCAGGGAGCTATTTGAGCTAAATAGTCGTAGTTTGCAATGGTGTAATCTCCAAACGGATAAGCGCCGTATTCCTTTAGTAAGAAAAAGAATAGTACGAAAACCATTGCGACGAATAAGACGTACATCCCGAATTTATTTATTATTTTATCAAAAACTCCTTTTGTAGTGGCTTTTGGTTGAGCGTTTTCCATAAAAAACCTCGTTGATTTTTTTACTTATTTTACCATAAAAACAAGCGAAAGGCAATACAAAACCAAAGTAAATAATGGTTAATAACGGTAAAAAGCAATAAAAGCGTTCGGTAATTGATTAAAATCTAAAAAGAGCATTGACAAAATAAGACAAAAAAGTTATACTTTAATACGGAAGGTTAAGATGAAGTGGTATTCTAACAAAGCTATTAAATCTATTTGCATATTGTTGTATACGGGTATAACTTTGGCGTTATGCTCGTACTTTGCTTTATATTCCGTTCAAGGCGTGTACGACTTTAAGGAATTTTACTTTAACGTCGGAACTTTAACGCTTTTAAGCGAATTTCTACTCGTGGCGCTATTGTTTTTGTTCGACGTAATGTCGTACGATTTAAGAAGGGTTGGGATAGGCGAATTTTTAAGGTTTGTTTCTATAATTTTAATTATGCTCGCTTGTTCGATTGTTTATAAAGTTATTTTCTTAAAAGGCGTAAAATTTGCTTGGTGCCTTGTAACTTATCTTGCGTATAGTATTTTATTCCTTTTCGGGTTTTATTTTAAAAGACTGGTATTACACCTTAACTACTTAAAATATAAAAACTCTTCCACGAGGACGCTTATAGTCGGAGCGGGAGGCGCTTGCAGTATTTTGTTGCAAGAAATTTTTTCAACCGATAAAATCAATATGAACCCCGTCTGTATCGTTGACGACGATAAATCGAAAAAAAGGGTTAGGGTAGAAGGAGTAAAGGTTGTCGGCAATACCGACGAACTCAAAAAAATCGTTGAAAAATACAGAATAGAAATGATTATAATCGCTATTCCTTCTTTATCTAAAAAGAAGCTGGCGGGTATTTACGAAAAATGCGTTGAAACGAAATGCGTTGTAAAACAGGTTCCCGGACTTTATCAGTTTTTAAGCGGAAAGGTGTCTTTAACGCAAGTTCAAGAGGTTGATTTAAGGGACTTGCTCGGAAGGGAACAAATAGTGTGCGATGCGGAGAAAGTCGCCGTATACGTCGAAAATAAGGTGGTTTTGGTTACGGGCGGTGGCGGTTCTATAGGTTCCGAGCTTTGTAGACAATTAGCGGGTTTTAATCCTAAACAACTAATAATATTCGACGTTAGCGAAAACGGGGTTTACGATTTACAGCAAGAACTTAGGCTAAAATATCCGGAGCTGGATTTGGTGGTTTTAATAGGAAGCGTTAGGGATGAAGGCAGGCTTGAAAGCGTTTTTGAAAAATATCAACCTAAGCTTGTATTTCATGCGGCTGCGCATAAACACGTTCCGTTAATGGAAGATAGTCCCAACGAAGCCGTAAAAAATAACGTTTTGGGAACGTATAACGTCGCAAAAGTGTCGGACAAATACGGTGTGGATAGATTTTTGCTTATCTCTACCGACAAAGCCGTTAACCCGACAAACGTTATGGGGGCGACGAAACGTATATGCGAAATGGTCATTCAAACATTTGCAAGACGCTCTAAAACCGAGTTTGTTGCGGTGAGGTTCGGTAACGTGCTGGGTTCTAGCGGTTCGGTTATTCCGCTTTTTAAGTCGCAAATCGCTTCGGGCGGACCTGTTACCGTTACGAGTAAGGATATAACGCGTTATTTTATGACCATTCCCGAGGCTGTGAGTTTGGTGTTGCAGGCGGGCGTTTATGCAAAAGGCGGAGAAATTTTTGTTCTCGATATGGGCGAGCCCGTTAAAATTTACGATATGGCTGAAAAGCTTATTAAGTTAAGCGGGTATGAACCGAACAAAGAAATTCCCATAAAGATAATAGGGCTTCGTCCGGGAGAAAAGCTTTACGAAGAAAGGCTTATGGATGAAGAGGGGTTGCAAAAAACCGAAAACGAATTGATAAGCATAGGGCATCCGCTTATTTTTAACGAAGAACAGTTTAGTAAACAGCTTAAAGCGTTGATTGACGACTCGTATAAAGAGGACGAGGAAATAAAACGGAAGATAGCCGAAATAGTTACAACTTATAAATTTGCCGAATAGGAGAGGAGTTAAATGAGTATATTCAAAGATAAAACGTTGCTAATTACGGGAGGAACGGGTTCGTTCGGTAATGCCGTTTTGAAAAGATTTTTAACGACCGACATTAAGGAAATAAGGATTTTTTCGAGGGACGAAAAAAAACAAGACGATATGCGTCATTTGTATCAAGCGACGTATCCCGAGCATTGCAATAAGCTAAAATTTTATATAGGCGACGTAAGGAATTTACAGTCTATAAAAGAGGCGTTATACGGCGTTGATTACGTGTTTAACGCGGCTGCGTTAAAACAAGTTCCCTCTTGCGAGTTTTTTCCGTTAGAGGCGGTAAAAACCAACGTTTTGGGTACCGATAACACGCTCACGGCGTGTATAGAATGCGGAGTTAAAAAAGTCGTTTGTCTTTCAACCGATAAAGCCGCATATCCGATAAACGCCATGGGAATATCAAAAGCCATGATGGAAAAAGTGTTCGTAGCAAAATCACGTACCGTTTCGCCCGATAAAACGCTTATTTGCGGAACGAGGTACGGCAACGTTTGTTGTTCTAGAGGGAGCGTTATTCCGTTGTTTATCGACCAGATAAAAGCGGGACTTCCTTTAACGGTTACTGCGCCCGAGATGACTAGGTTTATTATGAGTTTGGAAGAAGCGGTAGACTTGGTGCTGTTTGCTTTTGAAAACGCCGAAACGGGAGATATTTTGGTGCAAAAAGCACCGGCTTGTACTATCGGCGACCTTGCACGAGCGGTGAAAGAGTTGTTCCATGCGGATAACCCCATAAAAGTAATAGGCGTAAGGCACGGCGAAAAGATGTATGAAACGTTACTTACAAACGAAGAGTGTTCGAAAGCGGAAGATATGGGTAATTTTTATAGAGTTCCTTCCGATAAGCGTACGCTTAATTACGATAAGTATTTTACGGAGGGTAACGTTAAACGGGCGACTTTAACGGAATTTAATTCCAACAATACCGTTAGAATGAACGTTGAACAAGTAAAAGAAAAATTGCTTACGCTGGAATACGTTCAAGAAGAATTAAAAAAACAAGGGCTGTTATAAGGAGCGATATGTCGAAATTAAAATTGATGACGATAATAGGCACTCGTCCCGAAATTATAAGGTTGTCGGAAACTATCAAAAAATGCGATAAATATTTCGACCAAATTTTGGTTCATACGGGGCAAAATTACGATTACGAATTAAATAAAATTTTCTTTGAAGATTTATCACTTCGTGAGCCAGACGTTTATCTTAACGTAGTCGGAGATAATTTAGGACAGACAATGGGGAACGTGTTGGCGAAATCCTACGAACTTATGCAAAAGGAAAAACCCGATGCGGTTTTGGTGCTAGGCGATACTAATTCTTGTTTGTCTGCAATATGCGCCAAGAGATTGCATATTCCCGTGTTTCATATGGAGGCCGGCAATCGTTGTTTCGATGAAAATCTACCCGAAGAAACCAACCGAAAAATAGTCGACCATATAAGTGACGTTAATCTTTGTTACAGCGAACATGCGAGAAGATATTTAGCAAGCGAGGGCAGACCTAAACAAAGAACGTTTGTAACGGGTTCGCCGATGGCGGAAGTTTTAAGAGCTAATTTAGAAAAAATAGAAAAAAGCGACGTTTTGTCTAGGCTTGGTCTTGAAAAGGGTAAATATATTCTTTTATCGGCGCATAGAGAGGAAAATATCGACGCGGAAGAAAACTTTTTATCGCTTATGAATTCGATAAACGCATTAGCCGAAAAGTACAACGTGCCCGTTATTTATTCAACGCACCCTAGAAGTAAAAAGTTTATCGAGAAGCGAAATTTTAAGTTTAATCCGCTTGTAAAAAGTTTAAAGCCGTTTGGTTTTTCCGATTACAATAAATTGCAAACGAACGCTTTATGCGTCGTATCGGATAGCGGAACGTTGCCTGAGGAAAGTGCGTTTTTCCATTCTTTCCCTGCGGTTTGCATAAGAACTTCTACCGAGCGACCGGAAGCGTTAGATAAAGGTTGTTTCGTACTTGCGGGGATAAAAACGGAAAGCGTTTTGCAAGCCGTCGAAACCGCAATTTCTATGTGGGACAACGGTGAAACGGGGTTGGACGTTCCGACGTACACCGAAGATTGTTCGTCAAAAGTCGTAAAAATCATTCAAAGTTATACGCCTATTGTTTTAAAAGACGTTTACGGAATAAAATAAAGAAAAGCGCTGTGTAAAACAGTGTTTTTTCTTGTAAAAACAGTTGAGAAAATTTATCTAATTTGGTAAAATATTATTCAAGGAGCCGATATGTTTGATATAAATTACTTAAAAACGATAAAAAGACAGAAAAAAATAACCAATCAAAAGCTTGCTGAAATGACGGAAATTCCGCTAGGAACGTTAAACAAGATTTTATCGGGCGAAACGGAATTGAAGTTAAAAACTTATGAAAAAATAAAAAAATGCCTTACGGATAGCGAAAAATCTTCTTGTGATTTCGGTATGGTAAAGGTGGGTGCGATAAATTTTGATATAAAACTTGCAAGCGTTAACGAAAATCTTAAACGCATAAAAGAAAAATTGTTAACTTGCGTTGCGCAAGGTGTTAGCGTTGCAGTGTTTTCCGAATTGTCTTTAACGGGATATACGCTTTCGGACTTATTTTATCAAAACGAGTTATTGGCTAAAACGGTAAAGGCGCTAGAAGAATTAAAGGCTTTTTCTTTTGAAGTTCCGGTACTTTTTTTCGTGGGTGCGCCGTTAAAATTCGAAGGAAAAATATATAACTGTTCCGTTTGTTTTTGTAATGGTAAAATTTTAGGTATTAACGCAAAAAAATTCGTTCCCGACTATAACGAATTTTATGAAACGAGAGTTTTTTGCCCTTGTCCAGACGAAAATAAAAGAGTTGAATTTTTGGGTGAAGAAGTTTTGTTCGGAAACAAGATAATATATAAAAATTCGCTTATGCCCGCAATGAAAATCGGCGTTGAAATTTGCGAAGATTTATGGGTTGCGTTTCCGCCGTCCACCATGCAAGCAATAAACGGGGCGACTATTTCGGTAAATTTATCTGCTAGTAACGAGGTCGTGGGAAAAGCCGAGTACAGAAAACAACTTATTTCTTCTCAATCGTCCAAAAACGTTTGTTGCTATATTTATAGCGACGCATGTTTTGGCGAATCTACTACGGATTTAGTGTTTGCGGGACATAATTTCGTTGCCGAAAACGGAAAAATTTTAGCGGAAACTCAACTGTTTAAGGGTGAGGACGCTATTGCGGAGATTGATTTAGATTATTTAGAGTATGAACGCAGTAAATTCTTTAAGTATGATTTTTCCATACCTAAATGCGAGATTGTAGAGTTTGAATTACAAACGCAAAATTTTGTAAGCGAAAGGGTTTATTCCAAAACGCCTTTTATTCCGAGCGATAAAGAAAACTTAAATAAAAGAGCGGAATTGATTTTAAATATGCAATCTTACGCATTAAAAAGAAGAATCGACCATATTCGTCCTAAATGTGCGGTAATCGGCATATCGGGCGGTTTAGACAGCGCTTTGGCGCTACTGGTTACCGTAAGAGCGTTTAAACTTTGCGGAAAAGATACCAAAGATATTTTGGCTGTTACAATGCCTTGTTTCGGTACTACTACTCGTACGAAAAACAACGCGATTAAACTAACGGAACTTTTGGGCGTTACGTTAAAAGAAGTTGATATTCGCCCCGCCGTTTTACAGCATTTTAAGGATATAGAGCAAGACGAAAAGGTGACTGACGTAACCTATGAAAACTCTCAGGCGAGAGAGCGTACGCAAGTGTTGTTCGATATAGCTAATAAAAAAGGCGGTATAGTGATAGGTACGGGCGATTTAAGCGAGCTTGCGCTCGGTTGGGCGACTTATAACGGCGACCATATGTCGTCTTATTCGGTTAATTGTTCCGTTCCTAAAACCTTGGTAAGGCATTTGGTTGAATACGAAGCCAAAAAGTACGGGAAAGAGATTTGTGGCGTTTTGACGGATATTTTGTTAACGCCCGTAAGCCCCGAGCTTATACCCGCCGAAAACGATAATATAAAGCAAAAAACGGAAGACTTGGTAGGTCCTTACGTTTTGCACGATTTCTTTTTGTATTATTTCGTAAGAACGGGTTTTTCGCCGAAGAAAATTTATAATATAGCGGTGAGAACGTTTAAAGACGAATTTAGTTCCGATACGATACTGAAATGGTTGGAAATTTTTGTAAAAAGGTTTTTCAATCAGCAATTTAAGCGTTCTTGCGTGCCCGACGGGGTAAAGGTGGGCACCGTTTCTTTATCTCCCCGTGGGGATTGGAGAATGCCTAGCGACGCATATTCCGATATTTGGCTAGACGAAATAAGCGAACTTAAAAAAAGTAAAACCTAATACAAAACGAAGGTTATTTAGATTGATTTCGATTGTTAACTTGTGTTATAATAATCGAAATAACGTTTTTACGGTAATAGACCGTATCGTATACGAACACACGATAAGGAGAAAATATAATGGGTGAGATAATACTTGCAAACGAATACCCTCTTATAGCGTTGAGAGGGATAGTGGTTTTTCCCGATAACCGCACGACGATAGACGTGGGAAGGGTTAATTCGGTAAAAGCGATAGAAAAAGCAAACCAACAAGACGGATATTTAGTCGTTGTAACGCAGAAAAACGCAAGCGAAGAATTTCCGACGTCGGAAGGTTTATATAGGACGGGCGTGCTTTGTAAAATATCGGAAACCGTTAATTTGGATAAAGGCGCTAAAAGAATAATCGTCGCAACGGAGCAGAGGGTTGAAATTAAAAACGTAAAAGAAGAGGACGGTGCGTTTGTTGCGTCCGTTACGTTATTGCCGTTTTGCGGAGAGCCAACACAGGAAACGGACGTTCTTTGCAGACTTGTCAGCGAGGAATTCGCTACGCTTACTTCTACGCAAAAGAAAAAAAGTCCAAAAACGGAATTTCTTAAAAACTTCCCCGACAGAACTCACGTTTTCGTTAACGTAATAACGACTAACGTTCCTTTGGCGGACAAGCAAAAACAAGAAATACTCGAAAGCGACGATTTATACGATAGATTAATGCTTTTGCTTAAACACTTAAAAGGACTTAACGAATTCGTCGACGTTGAGAGAAGAATAGCCGAAAAAGTTAGGGAAAGTATGGATAAGAGCCAAAAGGAATACTATTTAAGAGAGCAATTAAAGGCTATCCATAGTGAACTCGGGGACGACGAAAACGAAATAGAATCGCTAAAAGAACAAATCAAACAAAAGAATATGCCTCAAGAAATAGAGGAAAAAGTATTAAAAGAATTGTTCCGTATGTCTAAAATGAACCCTTCTTCTCCCGACTACACCGTTTTAAGAGGGTATATAGACTGGATTATAGATTTACCGTTTAATAGCGTTGGCGACGATTGCGACGTTAAGTACGCAAAAGAAGTTTTAGAAAAGGAACATTACGGTTTAGAAAAGGTAAAAGACAGAATTTTAGAGTATTTAGCGGTTTACAAGCTTACGGGCAAGTTAAACGGACCCATTATTTGTCTGGTTGGACCTCCGGGGGTTGGTAAAACTTCGGTGGCGGGTTCTATTGCAAGAGCTTTAAACAGAAAATTCGTTAGAATGAGTTTGGGCGGAGTTAAAGACGAGGCGGAAATAAGAGGGCATAGAAAAACCTATATAGGCGCAATGCCCGGTAGAATTATTTTCGGACTTAAAGAGGCAAAGTGCGATAATCCCGTATTCTTACTCGACGAAATAGACAAGATTTCAAGCGATTTAAGGGGTGACCCCGCAAGCGCTTTGTTGGAGGTTTTAGACCCCGAACAAAATTCTACTTTTAGAGATAGATATTTGGAAATTCCGTACGACTTGTCCAAGGTTATGTTTGTAACCACGGCAAACAGTTTGGATACCATTCCTCAACCTTTATTGGACAGAATGGAAGTTCTTTCCTTGTCTGGCTATACTTATCAAGAAAAAGAAGAAATTGCAAAGCGTTATTTAATTCCCAGACAAATAAAAAGAAACGGTTTAACCGACAAGCTTATAAGCTTTACCGACGAGGGTATACGCTTAATTATCGAGGGATACACGAAAGAGGCGGGGGTGAGAACGTTAGAGAGAACCATCGCCACCGTTTGCAGAAAAGTTGCGACGGAGTATTCCTTGAATAAAAAAGCTAAAAAGAAAAAGATTGACGAAAAAGCGGTTGAAAAATATTTAGGTAACGTTAAATTTTCGCAAGACGAAAAGGAAGAAGATTGCGAAATAGGAGTTGCTACGGGGCTTGCTTGGACGCAAGTGGGCGGAACCACTTTATCCGTCGAGGTTAACGTTATGGAGGGTAAGGGCGACCTCATTCTAACGGGTAAACTCGGTGAAGTTATGCAAGAAAGCGCAAAAACGGCTTATTCGTTTATAAAGAGTAATTTTGCTAAATTCGGAATAGAAGAAAGCGTATTTAAAACGAAAGACGTTCACGTTCACGTTCCCGAGGGGGCGACGCCGAAAGACGGACCTAGCGCGGGTATAACGCTTGCAACGGCTATCGTGTCGGCTTTATCGGGTAAAAAGGTAAGGAACGACGTTTCTATGACGGGTGAAATAACTTTAAGGGGTAGAGTGCTTGCTATAGGCGGACTTAAAGAAAAAGCGTTGGCTTCTTACAAAATCGGCATTAAGAATATTATCATTCCAAAAGCAAACGAAAAAGATATAGAAGAAATTCCCGAAAGCATAAGAAACGAATTAAACTTTATTCCTGTAAAAGAGTACGGACAAGTTTACGAAAACGCTTTTGCGGATTAAAAATAAGGGTGAATTATGAAGATAACCTATGCAGAATTTATTACTTCGGCAAAAACGAGCGCACAGTTTATAAAAACCGATAAACCCGTTATTGCCATATGCGGAAAATCAAACGTAGGTAAAAGTTCGCTTATAAATATGCTTGCCAACAAGAAAAAACTAGCAAGAACGAGTAATACCCCCGGTAGAACAAGACTTGTAAACTATTTCGATTTCGGTTATTTTATTCTTGCCGATTTACCCGGTTACGGTTTTGCAAAGGTGAGCAAGGAAGAAAGAATTAGTTGGGGAGAAACCATGGAAGCGTTTTTTTCGGTTACGAAAGTTACGCACGCATTATCGCTTGTCGACGTAAGACATAATCCTACCGCAGACGACGTCGATATGGTTAACTATTTTCACAAAACGCTTATTCCTTTTTCGGTTATAGCGACAAAATGCGATAAGCTCGGAAAGTCAAAAATTAAACCGCAACTTAAAGTTATTGCCGATTATCTTAAAATGGGAGCGGGTAACGTTATAGGTGTTTCCAGCGAAAACGGTTACGGGAAAGAAGATTTACTCTCTTTGTTGGATAAAATCGTAACGCTTTACAATGAAACGCAAGAATAAAGTTGAGTTTATTTTCATAAATATTTACTATGAATATAACTACGGCTTTAATAAATAAAAGATTTAAAATAGTTAAGATTTACAGATTTAAAGAAAAGTTAGAACGTTTAGGCTTGTCCGAAAACGTTCTTTGTTTTATTCCGTTTAAGTTTAAAAAAATAAAATGCGTTATAGCCAACGGCAAGGTCGTCGTTATGGAAAATTTAGTTGCGGAAAACGTTGTGGTAGAGTATGTTTGAATATGTTTTGCTAGGCAATCCGAACTCGGGGAAAACCAGCCTATATAACGCTTTATGCGATAAAAACGAAAAAACGGGAAATTGGCACGGCGTTACAGCAGTGGTAAAAAAGTCTAGTTATAAATATAACGGAGAAGAGTTTTACGTTAGCGATTTACCGGGGATTTATTCTTTAAAAGCTAGTTCTATTGAAGAAAAAAATTCTGTTAAAAGATTAAATGAGATAAAAGAAGAAAAGATAATAGTATTAATCGACGCTAGCCATATAGAAGGCAGTGTGAAACTATGCAAGGAACTTATTGAAAAAGGGTTTAAGTTTAGCGTTGTTTTAAGCAAAACCGTATCAAACGACAGAAAAACCGTAAAACTTTGCGAAGAGATTTTCGGCGTAAACGTTTTTGTTGTAAACGCATACGACGGTAAAAATATAAAGCGTTTTAAGGAAAGCGTAAAAAACTTAAAAGAAGTTACAAAAATTAAAGGAGTTGATTTTTTTCAAAATAATTTTTGCAAGGCAGATAAATATTTGCTTAATCCTTTTATTAACGTTGCGATATTTATCGTTTTTTCTTTATGCTGTTTGTATTGTTGCGTAGGGAATTATTCTTTAGGAAAATTTTGTTCGGATTTTTTTAAGTTGCAAAGCGACCGTTTTTGCGGATATTGCGGAAACTTTTTTAAACAAAAAAAATTAAGCGGTTTTTTAATTAAGGTGATATGCGGAGGAATACAAGGGGTGTCGGACGTACTTGCGTTTATTCCTCAAATAGTAATACTTAATTGCTTTTTATACGTGTACGAAGAAAGCGGTTTTGCCGAGCGTACGGCTTCGGTTATGTTTCCCGTGTTAAATAGGTCGGGACTAGGGTGTAAAAGCTTGTTCCCTTTAATTTCGGGGGTTACTTGCACCGCGCTTTCTTGTGAACTTTGCAATAGTTGCGAAAACGAAAAAGCAAAAATAAAAACCTTAAAAGAATTGAGCGTAATTCCGTGTTCGGCAAAAAGTACGGTTATTATTTTTTTATGTAAAACTTTTTTTAAAAATTCTTTTTTAGCCGTTACGTTGTTGTTTTTATTGCAAACGGCAGTGGCTGTGGCGTTAATTATATGGTTTACGGTGACTAACGACGAAAAAGAATATTTTATAAAAGAACTCGACAGGCTTTGTTTTCCAAAAATAAAATCGGTTTTAAAAAAATCGTTCAACTCTGCGTGTGATTTTGTGAAAAAAACCGCGGTGATTATTGCGTTAATTTCCGTGGCGTTAAGTATTTTCGTCGGGGTTAGCGTTAACTTTACCGTTTGCGATAATATTTCGGAAAGCTTACTCGGTTTTGTTGCAAAAAAAATCAGTTTTGTTTTTTATCCTTTAGGAATTCGCGATTGGAGATACGCGGTAAGCGTGCTTTGCGGTTTGTTTGCAAAAGAAGGGGTAATCGGGGCTGTTTCGGCGCTGTCTGTCAGCGGTGCGGGATTATCTTTTGCGTCCCGTTGTGCTTTTTGCGTTTTCTTTTGCTTTTTTCCGCCTTGTTTTGTGGCAATGAATTCGTTTAGAAAAGAAGAAGGATTTTTATTTTCTCTTAACATTTTCTTAAAAAATATCATTTTCGGGTATATAGGCGGATTTTTAACGTATAAAACTTTAAACGGTGATTATTTGTTCTTGATTATTTTCGTAATTTTTGTTATGATAATAGCCAAGGTGGGTTATGGTATTAAAAAGCATAATAGTAAAAAAGGGAGAAAAAGTTTCTCAAATTGCCTTAAATGAAGGCGTGTCTTACGTGGCGTTTAAAAAAGCATTAAGAAAAAAAGACGTAAAGATAAACGGAATAAGGACAAATAAAAACGTTTTAGTAAAGTCGGGCGATAAAGTCGAAATTTATCTTGCGGAGCAAAGCGAAGATATAATAGAGGTGTATAAAGACGAAAACGTTTTAATATGCGATAAGCGTCAAGGGATAGAATCGAGGGATTATTTTGACCAAGTGAAAAAGATTTATCCTTCTGCGATATTCACTCATAGACTAGATAGAAATACGGGCGGGCTTATGATTTTTGCGCTAAACGACGGAGCGTTTAACGAACTTTTTAAAGCGTTAAAAAATAGAACAGTTGAAAAATATTACCTTGCGCTTGTGTGGGGCGTTCCGCCGAAAAAAGAGGACGTGGTTACGGCTTATGCAAAAAAGGACTCTAAAAATTCCTTTTTAAAGGTTTACCCGGACGAGGGTAAAGGGCGATTGAAAATCGTTACGGGATATAAAGTTTTAAAAACCGACGAAATAAAAAGTTTAATCGAAGTAAAGTTGATTACGGGAAGAACTCATCAGATAAGAAGTCATATGGCGTTTATCGGTAATTTCGTTTTGGGTGACGGAAAGTACGGAAAAGAAGAAATAAATAAGCGATATAAATATAAATATCAGCAATTATTCGCTTATCGTATCGTTTTTCATTTTGAAAAGGATTCGTTTTTGGGGTACTTAAACGGAAAAGAGGTAAAAATACATAAAAACGTGTTTTAAAGATAGGGCGGAAGCTAAATTGCTTCCGCCCGAATTTTTTATATTTCTATTTTCTTTGTTTGTTGTTGGTAAGTTATCGTTAGGTTTACGTCTTGCGGATAATCGCCGAACTCTTTTCCGAATAAATTAAATCCGCCTACGTGTTTTGCGTCGTCTTTTACGGAAATGCGGAAAATTAAAACGTCGTTGCTCGTTACGTTTAAATCCTCAACGCAAACGTCGGACACTCTTTTTTCGTTTAGGTAAGTTCCGTCAAAACGAATATCTACGTTTTGCAGTAGTCCGTATTGCGTGTTTGTGTCAGCCCACCACTCGGGGGTGAGTTTACCTCTCCTTTCTCCGAAATCTCCGAGGCTTGTATAGGTGCATAAATCTATTCCGTTTACGCTAAAAGTAATATCGCTTTTATAATTGTGGTTGTAGCCGGCGTATTCCGAACAAATCTCAAAACTGAAACACAATGATGTAATCGATTTTAAGTCGTTAAAATAAATAGCTTTGTTTTTGCCGACGCTAGAGCCTGAAAAATTCAGTAACGGAACGGAGTATTCCAAAAAACCTTTTTTAAGCCAAATAAGACCTGCTTTAAATCTTTGTGGAGAAGAAAAAATACAAGGATAGTCGGAAACCAATAAAATATTTTCGGCGGTGGTAATTCCGCAAGGCGTTTCGTCGATAGAATAATTTGTATAACTGCCTATCGGAATATCAATAGTTACTTTTTCGTTTTTTTGAAAGGCTTTTTCGTCGGGTTGTCCCGTGTATATCGTAAAGAGGTAATTATTTAAAGTTAACCTTTTTTCGTTTCCGATTTTTTTCGTTGCGTTAGAATAGTTTAACAATCCCGCATTTACAAGAACTTTTACGTGGAAAGATGCGGTTGAAACGGGCATGTTTAACTTTTCTGCAATTTCATTTATAGAATAATTCGACATATTTATAAGTTTTAGAATATTTCTTCTTGCGGGGACGGATAAAGCCGAGGCAATGTTTGCAATGCTTTCTTCGTCCTCGTATAGGTTAAGCGATTTTAATCGGGTATTTTTGATTTTTTCGGGTGTATCCATTTTTTTCTCCTAAAAAGCGTTTAAAATTTTTTTGATTATAACATAACGTTAAACTAAGAGCAAGTGAATTACAATAAATATTGGAATATACTTTTGGTTTTTTGTTGTATTCATAATTTTTTTAGAATTTTATAAGTATTGGTGTATAATAAAAATGCGGAGGAAAACGCTATGAAAAAAATATTGATTGTTTTTTTATTTATTGTCTTTATGCTTTCTTTAACGGCTTGTTCGGTTGTTTCGGAGAGTAATTCGAGTTCAAATAAGGCAAGCGGTGACGTTGAAAGTTCAAATTCGTTTAGCGATTTAAGCGGAAATGCTGAAAACGAGTATGATATAAGGTTATATTATACGGACGACGATTATACGGTAGTAAAATATAAAGCGGGCGAAACGGTTGACGTTTCCGCTTGGCAAAAACCTCAAAATTACGTCTACGAAGGGGATTTGCTACCGTTTGTCTGTTGGCTTGACGAGTGGCAAGAAAACGTCGTTTCCGAAAACTTTGTAATGCCCTCTCATTCTATGGCTTTTTATGCAAAATACGATATGCCACAAATGTTTAGTTGGAGTTATAACGACGCTACGCAAACGTATACTTCAAAAAAGGCAGGGATACGCCCTGCAAAAAATATAGTCGGAGGATATTACGGCACGCTTTCGGTTACGTTGGATATTAAAAACGAATCTACTAGCGGAATAGGCGTAATATGGAATTTGGCATACGGGGAAAGCGACTATATTTATACGAACGATTGCGAGTACTGGTATTTCCATTTAAATCCGACTAACGGCGGAGTACAGCTGGCAAAGGTAAAAGACGGCGATTATAACGCATTAAAAACGATTGCTTTAACCGTTTTACCGCAATCGTGGCAATTAAAATGGTCTAATTGGAAAAATTTCGGCGGAGTATTGACAACGGTTTTTTCGGTAGATTTTACGCCTACAAAAACAATTTTGTCGATAGACGGAGCACAAGTTTTTGCTTATGACGGGCAATTATTGGGTACGGTTTTAGGAAGTCAAGTGGGCGTTAGGACGAACGTTGCGGGTAATTGCGCTAAAAATATAACGTTTAACGCTAACGAGTTTTCAAACAGAACTTTCGTCGCTACTTACGTAAACGGTTTAACCGAAAAAGAAGTCGAAAAAAGACTTTATACCGCAGACGAAAAAGTATATCTTCCCGAACTTGCCGAAAACGGATATGAGTTTGTCGGGTGGTTTTCGGATAAAGATTATAATACGCAAATAATAAACGCAAACGGTTTAAGTTCCGACTTGACTTTATATGCAAAATTTGAAAAAGTCGCCTCATATAACGGTTATTACGCATATTCGGACGGAAAATATAAAAGCGTGGATAAGAATGCCACGGTTACTATTGATAACCTTTGCGGAAAATACGGGAAATGGTCTACGGATATTACGATAAGCGACGTTACTAACAGTAGGGTCGGATTGCTTATAAATGCGTTTGTTCCCCGTTCCGAAGAAACGGTATTGTTTTCAAATAATGAAATTTGCGGTTATTATATTCACCATAACGTAAAAGCAAACGCCAACTTTACGCTAACGACGATTAACAACGGCGTTTACGGCGGTAAACCGGACGGGACAACGGGTAGTTTAAAAGTTAAAAGCTATACCGAGGCTAGCGAGGGAAAACTAGGTGAGTATTATGCAAAAAACAAAGCGTTTTTAGACGGAGAAAGCAATACGCTGACTTTTAATTTGGCAATAGAGGTTCTCAATACTTATATAAAAGTTTATCTTGACGGAGAAACGATAATCGAATATGAAGAAAAAGACGGTCTGGGCTTGTTTGACGATAACGATAAATGCGTGGGCGTCGGTTTTACTTCCGCTACCGTAGGAACGTTATTTGCGGAATATAAATTTATTAAAATGACGGCTATCGAAGAGCAAAAGGAAACGAGTAAAAATGGCTTTACGATAAGTGCGGACGGAGGAACTTATACTTCTACGGGACTTAAAGCCGCTACAACCGTGGACGGAATAAGCGGGCGTTACGGAAAATGGTTGGCCGATATTACGATAACGGATAAAAACAATACGAGGCTCGGCTTGTATATCAATGCCTACGTTCCTTCGTCCGAAAGCTTGGTGGATTACGCAAATAGCAGTATATGTTGTTATTACTTGCATCACAATGCAAAAGCGAATTCTAATTTTACGCTAACTACGATAAACAACGGCGTTTATAGCGGAAAGCCCGACGGAACGAAAGGTACGCTTGCGGTTATAAGCTATAAGGAAGCTACCGAGGGAAAACTCGGCGAGTATTATGCGAAAAATAAAGCGTTTTCTTCAGGAGAAACAGATTCTCTTACGTTTAATTTAGGTATAGAAATTATGCCCGAATATATTAAAATATATTTAGACGGGGAGTGTGTATACACTTATACGGCTACGGAAGGACTTTCGCTTTTTGCCGACAATGAAAAGTGTATAGGCGTCGGATTTAACGCATATTCGATAGGTACGGTATTTTCTAATATGAGTTTTATTTCCTACGACGAATAAAATAAAGGAGAACATAATGATGACTAAAAAACACGTATTTTTAATTTTTTCGTTAATATTATCGTTAACGCTCACGTCTTTTGTCAGACTGCCTTCCGATAGGGTAAGCGCATATTCGTTAAAAAACGGGAAAAAGGTTTATTCTATCGTAACCGATAGGATAATGTATGAAACCGAAAGGGCGTACGAGCAAACTATTAATACGTTTGAAGCGTGGATACAGTTACCGTCCTCTCTTGCGGATAATATCGTGGGCGGAGTAATATTCGGCAATTACTATAACGCTGACAAAGGCTATGCGGGGAGCGTAAATTTCGGAGTGGGAACAAAAGGTAATTTTCTTTTATATTGGAATAACGGAAGGTACGTTCACACTTTTGAAAGCGTTGATTTAAGAAACGACGAGTGGACTCACGTTGCTATCGTTAGAGATAAAGAGAATAAAAAACTTTATTATTACGTAAACGGCACGCTTGCCGAAGAAGTTGACGTAGAGCTTGGAGAAAGCGTTTGCGGTATGAAATTCGGCGTGGGGACGGATTGGAATAACTGGTATAATGAAAAAACGCCTTTTTACGGAAAAATCGAGCAAATAACCGTTTACTCGACGAAGCAAAGTCTGTCCACGATAAAAGAAGATATGAAAAGTAAAGAAATAACTTCTTCTCAAAGAGCGGGGCTTGCGTCAAATTGGTATTTCGGTAAAGAATGGAGTTTCGATAATACGCTTATTGAAGATACTGCCGACACGAAAAATAATTGTAAGGTAAATACTTACGATAGATACGTTGAAGTGCAACAAGTCGAAGATTACGATTATACGTTAATGGTTGTTCCCGATATGCAAGCGATGAACTACTGGAAAAAAGATAATTTTAAACAGCAAAGTCAATGGATAGTAGATAGCGCCGAGGAATTAAATACGCAATTCGTAATGTATTTGGGCGATATGGTTGAAAGTAAGTATTCCGTAAATCCCGAGGCAACCGAAAAAGAATGGCAAGACGCTAGCAAGTACATTTCTATGTTGGACGGAAAGGTTCCTTATTCGGTGATACTCGGTAATCACGATTACGATAACTGGGCGACGAAAGACAGAAGCACGACTATGTTTAACAAATATTTTTCCTATGATAAATACAGTAAAACAGAATATTTCGGCGGGGCGTTTAAAAATGGATGTATGGATAATTACTATTCGTTAATAAAAATCGGTAACGTTGAATATCTGATTATGTGTTTAGAGTACGGACCGAGAACCAACGTTGTAAACTGGGCGGATAGAATTATAAGCGAGCATCCGAATTCGAGAGTAATAGTTACTACGCATAGTTACGTAGAGCCTGACGGAAGTCTTGTGGACGGTGACGATAAACATTCGCCTACCATAACTATAAATTACGATAAAAGCAATAATGCAGTCGATATGTGGGAAAAATGCTTAAAGAAACATTCCAATGTGTTTATGGTGTTTAGCGGACATCTTTGTAGCGACTATATTGTTATGAGACAAGATAAAGGAATAAACGGGAATACGGTAACTTCTTTTTTAGTTGACGCACAGGGCGCAATGATGACAAGCGCAATGAATACGTTGCTCGTAATAAAAGTTAACGAAAGAACTAAAACTATGTATTTTTGTTATTACAGCCCCGAATACGACGCTTGTTACAATTTAAGCGGACAATTCAGTATGTCTTTTGAAGAAATAAAAGGGTAAGTCGGAGGAGTAAGGAGAAAAATGAAAAAACGTATAAAGAAAAGTTTAATCGTGTTTATTTTAGCGATTTGTTTAGGGCTTTGTTGTTGTTCGATATACACTACGCCCTCCGAAAGTTTAAGCTCCGACAGTTCTTTTACGGATAGCGATTTAAGCGGTGGAGAACAAGAGGAAAATCTTATAGTTAAGATAAATGAAAACAACGGTTCCGAAATAAAGGAATATCTGGTAAAAAAAGACGGCGTTATACAAAAGCCCGAAAATCCCGTTTTTGACGATAACGTGTTTTTAGGTTGGTTTGCAAAGGGAGAAGAGTTTGACTTTTCAAAACCTATTACGGAAAATTTGGAAATAACGGCGTTATGGGAAAAGGTTTACGACGATAATCTTTCACTTATAAAGGGGGAGATTGTTACGCTTGAAAACGGATATAATTCTTGTGGCGGAGAAACGATATTGGCAAACGTCGACGAGGATTTCGATAGAGGGACGATTGAAGTGACGGTGAACTCTCCCGATGCGTCAGACAGCGGTATTATAGTTTGTTTGGAAAATAACGGCAACGCCTCTTTTTGGGAAAACGGCGTTTCGTATTATTTCTTTTTTATAAATATAGAGGGTAACGCGTATCTCGGCAAAGTTGACAACGGTTCGTGGACGGCTGAAAAAGTCGTGCCTATCGAAAATTATAATGCCGAAAACGAATATACGTTAAAAGTAACGTTAAACGGTACGGATTTATATTGTTACGTAAACGAAAAATTGTATATTGCTTTTTCCGAGTATAGTTTTCTTAAAGGTTCGGGGTACGGTGTTCGAACAGCAACTCAAAACGTATCGTTTACTAATTTTAGCGTAAGCGGTAAATGTTAAATTTTATAAGTTTAGGCGGAAGCATTTTTGCTTCCGCCTATTAGGTTTATTTTGGGAAAATTTCGTATTCTTTTTGACTGTTTGCCGTTGCAAAAATGCTTTCCTCTCCCGTATATATCACCGTTCCCGGTCGAGATGACGGCGGTTTTTTTACTCTTTTTATATACGTGTAATCCACTTCGGTTTTTCCGCTCGCTTTATTTTCGCTATAATAAACGCATAAAGAAGCGCAAAAAGCTTTTAAGTCGTCGGTAAACGGTTTTCCCTCGTATTTTGCCACCACGAACGCAGAGTGATAACGTTTCGTGTGAAACCATAAATCGTTACCGTTAGAATTTTCTCTTAAAGTATCGTTTGCAACGTTGTTTTTCCCGACGATTACCGTATAACCTTTAAAAGAATAGTAGCGGAACGGTTGAGTTTTTGTCTTCGTTTTCGTTTTGGAAGGAATAATCCCTTGCGTAAGCATTTCACTTTCGATAAACTTTAAATCGGCAAGCGTATCGCAAGAAAGTATTTCGCTTTTAACGGAATTAAGATAATTTATTTCCTTTTCCGTTTCGGCTAAATTTTTCTCTGCATATTTTATAGCCGATTTTTGTTTGTTATATTTTTTGTAATATTTGTTGGCGTTTTCTTGCGGGGAAAGTTTTTCGTCAAGCGTTATTTTAACTTCTTCGTTTGTGTAATAGTTTAAAAGGGTAACATTTTTTTCGCCCTTTTTAATTTTATAAATATTTGCTAAAATCAGTTCTCCTTTTATTCTGTTTTCTTCGAAATTTTCACTGTTTTGTATTGTTTCAAAAATCGCAATACGCTTTTTTTCATGTTTTTTTAAGTGAGAATTTATTTTTGCCAAAAGCGAGTTTTGTTTTAAGGAAAAGTCTTTTTTCGTTTCCTCGTTGTCAAAAAATTCTTTTTGGCATAGTAATAAATCGTCGTAACTTTTTTTCTCTTTTCCCGAAAATTGAGATAAATCGCACGCAGAAAAATCCGTAAAGTTTAAAGATGATATAATACACGGTTTTATCGGTTCTTTTAATAAAAAGTCAATAAACTTTTCATAAAACATTTCAAGCGTGTTTAAAAACGGAGAAAATCTAAAGGCAATTTCTTGAGCGGTAATTAAAGATATTCCGCTAAAATTTTTAAAGATATATTCTCCCAAATTTTCACCGTTAAAAATTTTTAGTGTTTTTAAAGCATTTTCTTTATCGAACGGCTCGCATTTATCTTGTTTTTTAGGTAGAGTATATTTCATTCCCGTAAAAAGCGGTCTTACGGCGTTAACTTCTAAAGTGGTGTTTTTCAAAGCTCCTAAAATTAAGTCGTTTTCCGTGAGAATTACGTTGGAATATTTACCCATTATTTCAACGTAAAGCGTTTTTTCGGTTTTTTCGAAAAGTTCGTTTTTGTTTACTATTGTAAACGCAATTATTCTTTCCCAACCTATTTGTTTTATCTCTAAAATTTCTCCGCCTATCAAATGCTTTCTAAGTAACATACAAAAGTTGGGGGCGACGGCGGGATTTTCTTTTTCGACGTCTGAAAAAGCAATTCTTGCGTACTTTGCGTGAGAGCTTATTACAAGCTTTCTCGTCATTCCTTTTGAATAGATTAAAAGAGAAATTTCTTCTTTGTTCGGTTGCGTAACTTTATTTATTTTTCCGTTTTTTAGTTCCGTGTTTAAAAGCGGAGCGGTTTTTGCAATATTATAAGCGTCTAATGCCATAGATTTAATTCTCCTTTGCTATAATTATATATATAATCGATAAAAAAGTAAAATAAAAAACAAAAAAGACTTAAAAATGCTTTTCATTTTGTTTTTTATGTGTTAAAATGGTTAAGCATTGAGATAGAAATAGGAGTAAAAAATGAAATACACTTTCAAAAACGGTAAAAAAAGTACTATAGAAGCAAAAATTACAATAGACGCTAAAGAATGGGCGGAAGCAATCAGCCAAGCTTACAACAAAACAAAAGGCAAATTTAATATTCCGGGATTCCGTAAAGGGCACGCTCCCAAGCACGTAATAGAACAGGCTTACGGTAAAGGAATTTTCTATGAAGAAGCCGTTAATATCGCTCTTCCCAAATATTACGAAGAGTTTTTAGCTAAGGAAAAGGATATAAAAGATATTGACCGTCCCGAAGTCGATATCGATAAACTCGACGATAACGGAGTAACGTTTAAATTGGTTATTCCTGTAAAACCCGAAGTTAAACTCGGAGCGTACACGGGTATAAATATAGAAAGAGTTGTGTATAATGTTACGGAAGAAGACGTCGAAAAGGAACTCGAGAGATTAAAGGAAAGAAATTCCAGAGAAATTTCCGTAACCGATAGAGCTACTCAAAACGGAGATATTACCGTAATAGATTATTGCGGAAAAATCGACGGCGTAGAGTTCAAGGGCGGAAAAGCGGAAAAGCAAACTTTGGTACTCGGCAGTAAGACGTTTATTCCCGGATTCGAAGAACAAGTAGAAGGAATGAATATCGGCGACGAAAAAGATATAACCGTTAAATTCCCCGACGATTATCCTTCCGAAGAAGTTAAGGGAAAAGAAGCCGTATTCACGGTAAAACTTCATGAAATAAAAGTTAAAGAACTTCCTGAAGTAAACGACGAGTTCATAAAGGACGCGACGGGCGAAGAAAATTTGGAGGCTTGGAAAGTTAAGACGATTGAAAAATTCCAAAAAGCTAACGACGCAAAAGCTAAAAACGAAACGGAAGACAAGTTAATCGTCGCTATATCCGACGCCACCGAAGTTGAAATTCCTCGTGCTATGATTGATAGACAAATAGACGCGTTCATTCAAGAAACCGAATACAGAATGATGTATCAAGGAATAAAGCTCGAAGATTATCTCAAATATCTCGGACAGACTATGGAAGAATTCCGCAAGGGCTATGAAGAACCTGCTTTAAAGAGAGTTAAACAACAATTAGTCGTTGAAGAGATAATCGCAAAAGAAGGCTTTACCGCAACGCAAGAAGAAATCGACGCAAAGGTTGCTGAGCAAGCGAAGTCGGTAAATAAAGAAGTCGAAGACTACAAAAAGTCAATGGACCCGAGACAGTTTGAGTACATCGAGCACTCTATCATCGTAGAAAAGCTTTTTGACTTTTTAAAGGCTAACAACAACATAGCATAAAGATACTTAGGAAAAGTTTGCGGGGAGTTTTTCTTGCAAACTTTTTGTTTTAAAGGAGCTAAAATGATAAAAAATTATATTCCCACAGTAATAGACCAGTCCGACAGAGGCGAAAGAGTATACGACATATATTCTCGTTTGCTTGAAGACAGAGTAATATTTATTGCCGACGAAATAGATATGCAACTTGCTAATTCCGTAGTTGCGCAACTTTTATATCTTGAATCAAAAGACAGCACGAAAGACATATATATTTATATAAATAGCCCGGGCGGGTTAGTAACGGCGGGTTTTGCTATTTACGATACGATGAGATATATAAAATGCGACGTTTGTACAATTTGCGTCGGAATGGCGGCTAGCATGGGTGCGTTTTTGCTTGCGGGAGGCACGAAAGGTAAGCGTTTTGCGTTAAAAAATGCAGAAATTATGATTCACCAACCGCTCGGCGGAGCGCAGGGGCAGGCTACGGATATTTCTATTCAAGCCGAGCAAATCCTTAAAACGAAAAAGAAATTGAATTCAATTCTTGCGGAAAATACGGGAAGAGATTATTCCGAGATAGAAAGAGATACCGACAGGGATAATTATATGACTACGCAAGAGGCGTTGGAGTACGGAATTATAGACGGAATTTACGATAAGAGATAACTAAAAATTAAAGGAGTATTCTAAAAAATGAACAGCTCAAAAAATAACGAACGTACCATAAGATGTTCTTTTTGTCATAAGGACGTCGATTCGGTAAAACAACTCGTTTCGGGGCCGGACGGACTTTATATTTGCGACGAATGTATTATGGCGTGTAAAGATACGTTGGACGAATTGGAACAAAAAGATTTTGTCGGAGGAATAAACCTCTTAAAGCCTTTTGAAATAAAGGAAGAATTGGATAAATACGTTATCGGACAAGAAAAGGCAAAAAAAGTACTGTCGGTAGCGGTTTATAATCATTATAAAAGGGTTAATTTGTTGAGTTCGGAAAACGAAAACAACACCGAAATAGAAAAAAGCAATATTTTGCTTTTAGGGCCTACCGGTAGCGGAAAAACGTTACTTGCGAGGACGCTCGCTAAAATTTTAAACGTTCCGTTTGCCGTTGCCGACGCAACTACTTTAACGGAAGCGGGATACGTCGGGGAGGACGTGGAAAATATTTTATTAAAGCTTATACAAAACGCCGATTACGATATTGCAAAAGCCGAAAAAGGAATAATTTATATCGACGAAATAGATAAACTTGCAAGAAAAAGCGAAAATACTTCTATTACAAGAGACGTTTCGGGCGAAGGCGTTCAGCAAGCGTTATTAAAAATAATAGAATCCACGGTTGCTTCCGTGCCCCCGCAAGGAGGAAGAAAACATCCGCAACAAGAAGTGATAAAAATAGACACGACTAACATTTTGTTTATTTGCGGAGGAGCTTTTGTGGGGATAGATAAAATTATTGCTAAAAGAAAAAGTTCCTACGGAATCGGTTTTGGTACTAGTATAGACCTTAAAAACGAAGAAGAAGCGGATTTACTTGCAGATTTGCAACCTCAAGATTTAACAAGCTTCGGACTTATACCCGAGCTTGTCGGAAGAATTCCGATTACCGTCGGGCTTAATGCGTTAACGGAGGACGCATTGGTTTCCATAATGACCGAACCCAAAAACGCGCTGATAAAACAATACTCTAAACTGTTAGAAGTCGACGGCGTTAATCTTACCGTTAAGGACGAGGCCATCAAGGCTATTGCACGCAAAGCCATTGACTTAAAAACGGGAGCCAGAGGACTTAGAACCATTTTTGAGAATTTAATGCTGGATTGCATGTTCGACGTTCCTTCCGACGATACCGTAGAAGAAGTCGTTATAGATAAAGACGTGGTTGACGGATTGAAAAAACCGAAAATAGTACACAAGCAAATTGCTTAAAAAGACAAAACGAATTTAAAATCGGAGTTTAAGGCTCCGATTTTTCGTTTTGGGTACGTTTAAGTTACATTTAGTAATTATAATATTATAAATATTCCTTGCTTTTAGCGTGGATAAATGGTAAAATAGTACAAAATAATACTTTTTACTTTAAGAGGTTGACAATGGCAAACGATAATCAATTTGTAAAAGAAATAGCCGACATCGAAAAAGATTTCCCAAAGTGGTATACCGACGTCGTTATAAAAACGCAGTTATGCGATTACGGTCCCGTAAAAGGCACCATGGTAATTCGTCCGTACGGATATGCTATATGGGAAATTATACAAAAGGAGATGGATAAAAGGTTTGCAAAAAAGGGCGTTAAAAACGCTTATTTCCCTATGCTTATACCTGAAAGTTTTTTAAAAAAAGAAGCCGAACACGTAGAGGGGTTTGCTCCCGAAGTGGCGGTCGTAACTTATGCGGGCGGAGAAGAGTTATCTGAAAAATTAGTAATTCGTCCTACAAGCGAAACCATAATAGGCAGTATGTATTCTAAATGGATGCAGTCTTATAGAGATTTACCTATATTGATAAACCAATGGTGTAACGTGGTTCGTTGGGAAAAAACGACCAGACCGTTTTTAAGGACGAGCGAGTTTTTATGGCAGGAAGGACACACCGTTCACTCAACGGCGGAAGAGGCGGAAGATTATACGCAACAAATGTTGCAGGTATATAAAGAGTTTGCCGAAGAAGTGCTTGCTATTCCCGTAATCACGGGCAAAAAGACCGAAAAAGAAAAATTTGCGGGCGCTGTGGCTACTTACGGTATGGAAGCGATGATGCTTGACGGAAAGAGTTTGCAAGCCGGTACAAGTCACTATCTCGGGCAAAATTTCGCAAAGTCTTTCGATATGAAATTTTTGGATAAAGACAGTTCATTGAAATACGGCTATTCGACTTCTTGGGGAACCTCTACTAGAATGATAGGTGCTTTGATTATGGCTCACGGCGACCAAAGAGGATTAAAATTGCCTCCCGTCGTTGCGCCTATACAAATAATCGTGGTTCCCGTTGCCATGCATAAGGACGGCGTTTTGGATAAAGCTAAAGAGCTAACCGAAAAATTAGTCGACATGGGAATTAGGGCGGAACTCGATTCGAGAGACGCAAGCCCCGGTTGGAAGTTTAACGAATGGGAAATGAAAGGTGTTCCGCTTAGAGTCGAGATAGGTCCCAGAGATATAGAAAACAATCAAATATGTTTCAGTAGAAGGGATAATTTCCAAAAGGGAACGTTATCTATGGATAATTTGTCAGAGCTTAAAACTATGCTCGATTCTATGCAAAAGGAAATGTTGGAATTGTCCAGAGAATACAGAGATAAACGTATTAAAACGGCTAGTGATTTAGACGGAATATTGGAAGCCGTCGATACGGGTAACTTTGTAAAAGCGCCTTGGTGCGGAGAAAGAGCGTGCGAGGACGCCGTAAAGGAAAAAACTTCCGCGACCGCAAGAGTAATAGCGGGCGACAGCGCCGAAAATTGCGTTTGCCCCGTTTGTAAGAAAAAGGCTAAACACATCGTTTATTTTGCAAGGGCGTATTGATTTACGGTTTAAAGTATGAAAGTAAAAAACGATTTTGCACCACATCTTAATAATAGAGGGAAATATAATCCTAACGGCTATGCAAAATACGACGCAGGTATAGTTTTTTTGAGTTTTACTTTGCTTTTTTACTTGGCGTCGCTGTTATTTGTTTGGGTTGTAAAGAGTATTCCGACAGTGTATAAGGCGTTTAAAGAGGATTATTGGCTTCTTTCGTGCGTGTCGATAGTTTACTCTCAACTTATAATTTTTGCTTTTGCGTTCGTGTACTCAAAAATTCGTAAAGTCAGTCTTTTTAACGGCGGAGGGTACGCTTGCAAGTTCAGTATGGTGCCCGTCCTTATGGGCATACTGCTTATCTGCGGAGTGTATTTTGTGTTTTCAAGCGCACATATGCAAATTTCTTCCGATTTTTCGGAATTGTTTCCTTCGTCCGGAATTAACGTTGAGGATTATCCCGTAAACGGGTGGACGTTGTTAGATGCATTCGTGTTATCCGTAATTCTTCCCGCCATATGCGAGGAGGCTTTAATGAGAAGCATTGTTATGCGTTCGCTCGAAAACTTCGATTCGCTTTTCGCTATAATTTGTTCGGGAGCGATGTTTGCGATTTTTCACGGCAATACTTCTCAATTATTGCTACAGTTTTTAGGCGGGGTAGCAATCGCTTTTGCGTTGATTTCTACTAAAAACTTTTTCGTGAGTTGCGCAATGCACGGTATGTATAATTTATTCGTTTACGTACTTGCTATTTTTGAGGGACTTTTAGAAGAAAATCATTATAAAGCCTTTTTGTTTTATGATGCTGTAACGGTTTTTGTGGGAATTTGTTTTATTGCCGTTGCGGTGTACTATTTTGTAAAACTTTATATTTCAAAGGAAAAGAGAGATGTAAAAGTCAACAGAGATATACCGCTTAGCAAAAAAGTTTATATATACGATAAAGAAAGGACGATAAAAGAGGTTTACGCATATAAAACGCAAGAGGTAAATCAAGAGCTAGAAGCGGGAAAATTATTTTTACACGGTAAAAATTTTATTTCCGCAAACAAAAAAGGAAATAATATTTTTTCGATTATCATTTTATCCGTATCCATTGTGGTCGGAGTGGTATTAGTATTTATTTAAATTTAGGAGGGAATATGCTTAGTACAGTAAATACTGTTATACTCTATATTAAAGCATTTGTAGACGCGTCGGATTTAGAGTGGAGCTTATTTAAATATAAAGCTTTTGCTTGGATGACGGTTATTCTTTACGCAAGTTTAATGCTATGTTTATACTTCTTTATTTCGTTTGGTGTAAGAAAAATTGCAAAACGAGAAGGAATGAGTAAAACTTGGCTTGCGTGGATTCCGTTTGCACAGTTTATTGTGTTGTTAAACTCTTCCAATGCGGAAAAAATATGTTGGATGAAAAAGAAAACGTTCACAATATTATTGGTTTCTCTTACAGCAGGTAGTTTTTTGTGTTCCGTTGTTTTAAATACGATACAGTATTACAACACGACCATAAAACTTCTTTTTCTTAAAAAGGACGCTTGGAACGTAGATAATTATATTTTAAAATCTGAAAATAATTATATGTATTTGGTTGAAATATTAACTTTTGCGTCTAGCTTTTTGCTTTATTTTTTAATGTACGATTTTTTCCGTCAAAGAACGGGAAAATATTGGCTTATGACCGTGCTTTGTATTTTCTTTAGCGGATTATTCCCGATTTTCGTATTCGTTTATAGAAATGCGCCGAAAGCCGATTATGCAAGAAGATACGTGTATTATACCAACGTTCCTCCGAGAGCTAATAATTCGCCTAGACAAAACAATGAAAATTCTCCGTTTAATGATTTTGGAAAAGTTAATCCGAAGGATGAGCCTTTTAGTGAGTTTAATACTGTAAATCAGAACGATAATTCTTCCTATAGTGGAAACGAGTCGTCCGACGACGATATGTTTAACTGATGAACGATATAATTTCAGCGATTTCTACGGCGAACGGCGTAGGCGGAGTCGCAATAATAAGAATAAGCGGAAAAGGTTCGATTTCTCTTGCGGAAAAGATGTTTTTTCCGCTTAAAAAAGTAGAAGAATATATTCCCAACGTAATGTACGTAGGCGAAATAGATGGCGGAGATTTTAAAGATTTCGGAATGATGGTCGTGTTTCATGCCCCCCGTTCTTTTACGGGCGAGGACACGGTGGAATTCCACTGTCACGGCGGTATAGCCATTACCAGAGGGATATTAAGTAAAACCTTTTCGCTAGGGGCAAGAGGCGCCACGAACGGCGAATTTACCAAGCGTGCGTTTTTAAACGGGAAACTTTCGCTTTCTTCTTGCGAAGGGCTTATCGACATGATAAATTCGGAGTACGTTTCGCAAGTTAAGGCGGGGTATTCCTTGTACAGAGAAAGATTATGTAAAAGAGTTTCCGAAATGCAACTCGAGTTAAAGGATTGCCTTGCCGAAATGGACGCTAATATCGATTATCCAGAAGAGGGGTTAGAGGAAACCGCCACCTATAAACTAAAAACCACTTGCGAAAACATAAAGGAAAGGCTTGAACAAACGCTTTCTTCCTATAATAGCGGAAGCAGAATTAAAAACGGTGTAAAAGTGGCGTTGGCCGGCAAACCCAATACGGGTAAATCGTCTATATTAAACAGTTTACTCGATTGCGATAAAGCGATAGTGACTTCGGTTGCGGGAACTACTAGGGACGTGGTCGAGGGAGAGTTGGATATAAACGGCGTTAAGTTTGTTCTTTACGATACCGCCGGAATAAGAGAAAGTCAAGACGAAGTCGAAAAAATAGGCATAGAGCGTTCTCGAAAGGTTTTGGGAGAATGTGACCTTGCGTTATTTATTATGGACGGAAGCGAGCCTTTAAGTGAAGAAGACGAAAAAATTTTATCTAAAATAGACGTGCCTTGTATAAGGGTTTGTAATAAATCCGATAAAGAAATCGTTATATCTAGCGAAAAATACGATTTAGAATATTCCGCTTTATCGGGAGATACGAAAGAATTAAAAGAAAGAATTTATGCTTTGGGAATGGGAAATTCGCATGACGCAACCGCCGACGTTTTGATAGAGCAAAGGCATTACGAGGCATTGACAAAAGCATATAATTCAATAAAAAAAGTATGTCTTAATATAGAAGAAGTACCGCTCGAACTCATAGAATACGACGTGAGGGAGACATGGTCTTTACTCGGAGAAATAACGGGCGAAACTGCAAGCGAGAGTATAATAGACGAAATATTTTCTAAATTTTGCGTCGGAAAATAAACGGGAGCGTTTTTTAAGTGACAATGGTAACGGATAAAGGCTTTAAATACATTTCGGACAAGTTAATAGCAAACGGATTTAAAGCTTATCTCGTGGGCGGAGCAGTAAGAGATTTTTTATTAAAAAAGAAGTGTCACGACTTGGATATTGCCACTTCCGCTCTTCCCGAACAAATTTGTTCGGTCTTTTCAAAAGAGAAAAAGGTTCTTTCGGGATTAAAACACGGAACCGTCGGCGTGATTTGTTTCGGAAAAATTTACGAAGTGACGACGTTTCGTAAAGACAACGAATATTTAGACCATAGGCGACCGTCTTCCGTGGAGTTTGTCAGCGACTTAAAAGAAGATTTAGCGAGGCGTGATTTTACCGTTAATGCGTTGGCGTATTCCGAAAAAGAAGGCATTATAGACTATTTCGGCGGAATTAGGGATTTAAAAAATAAAACTATAAGGTGTGTAAACGATCCAAGCAAAAGGTTTAAAGAGGACGCTTTAAGAATACTTAGAGCTATGCGATTTTCTTCTCAACTTTCGTTTAAAGTCGATTTTAAAACGGAGCAAGCTGTTTTTAACGATAAAGAACTGTTGAAAAACATATCGGCTGAACGCATAACGGAAGAATTGTATAAAATTTTAACGGGAAATAACGTTTACGAAGTTTTAACCAAATTCAGAGAGGTTATTGCCGTTATAATTCCGGAGATCGTTCCTTGTTTCGATTTTGAACAGCGTAGCGTGTTCCATTCTTTAACCGTTTACGAGCATATTGCAAAAAGCGTGGAAATGGCAAGGCGAGATAAGACTATAAGGCTTGCTCTTTTGTTACACGATATAGGAAAACCGAATTGTTTTACGTTAGACGAAAAAGGTCGAGGGCATTTTTACGGGCATCCTAAAGTAAGCGTAGAGATTGCTAAACCTGTTTTAAAAAGATTGAAAGTCGATAAAGAAACCTATTTTACGGTTTTAAAGCTTATAGAACGGCACGACGAGGTTTTACCCGAAAATACCATTGCCGTTAAAACCGCTTTAAGAGAGCTGGGAGATAAAAAATTCGGTATGCTTTTAAGTTTGCAAGAAGCCGATACGAAAGCCCATAGCAAAAAAGCAATAAGGATAAGATTAAAGCATTTAAACGAGATAAAACGGATATATAGCCTTATTAAAAGCGAAAATCAATGTTATTTTTTAAAAATGCTTGCCGTTAACGGCGACGACCTTAACGCAATCGGGATAAGCGGGAAACAAACGGGAGAAACGTTAAACTTTTTGCTTGACGCAGTTATAAACGAAAAAGTAAAAAATATAAAAGAGGATTTAATAAATTTTTTAAATGACCGAGCTTGAAAAAAAATTAAAATTATTACCCGACCACCCAGGCGTTTACGTTATGCTTAATGCCGATAACGCCGTTATTTATGTCGGGAAAGCCAAAAATTTAAAAAACAGGGTTAGACAATATTTTCATTCTAGCGTCAAGCCCGAAAAAGTTACGGCGATGGTGTCTAACGTCGCCGATTTTTATTATATCCTTACAAATACCGAAAACGAAGCTTTTACTTTAGAAAACAATCTTATAAAAAAACATAAACCGAGATATAATATACTTCTTAAAGACGATAAAACGTATCCTTATTTAAAAATAAATTTAAAAAATAAATTTCCGTATTTCGAGATTACCAGAAAAGTAAAAAAAGACGGAGCTAAATATTTCGGACCTTTTATGAACGGGGTAAGCGTTAAAGATATGCTTGACGTTGTAAACGGCGTGTATTGTTTGCGTTCTTGTAAATATTCGTTGGATGAGAAAAAACGTAAAGAATGTTTAAATTATCATATAAAAGCTTGTTTGGCGCCGTGTGCAGGTTACTGTGACGAAAAAGAATATTTAGAACAAGTTAAAAAGGCGATTGATTTTTTAAACGGAGAAACGGACGACTGCGAAGAAATTTTAACCGAAAAAATGCAACGCTTTGCCGAAAACGAACAATTCGAGCTTGCGCTTTGCTATCGTGAAAAATTAAAAATGCTAAAAAAAATCGACGGCAAAAAAATCGTGTCTTTAAATCGTTTTATAAACGCCGACGTTATTTCTTATGTCGACAACGGTATTTTTTCCGCTATTGCAATACTTATGATACGTGCGGGGAAAACGCTTGGAGGAAGATGCTTTTCTTTGGAGGGAAGCTACACGGGAGCGGACGAATATATTACGGCATTTTTAAAGCAGTATTACGTTAAAGGGAAAGAGTTTCCCGACGAAATAATAATAAATTTTCCCGTTCCTGAAAGCGAGGAATTAAGCGAGTATTTTTATCTTTTAGGCGGGAAAAAGGTAAAAATTAATTATGCCCGAAAAGGCGATAAAAAATTGCTTACCGATATGGCTTTAACCAATGCAAAAGATTATCTTGAAAGATATATCGGTAAAATCGTGAGAGAGCGGGATATGACGACGCTTGCTTGCGAACGCTTAAAAGATATACTCAACTTAAAAAAAGTTCCTTTGCGTATGGAATGTTACGATATTTCGCATACGAGCGGAACTGAAAAAGTCGGTTCTATGGTGGTTTTTTCAAACGGACGAGCCAATAAAAATCAATACCGAAAGTTTAAAATAAAAACGGTGGCGGGCAACGACGATTTTTCTTGTTTGCAAGAGGTTTTAAGACGAAGACTAAAAAAGATTGTCGATAAAGACGAGAATTTTCCCGTTCCCGATTTAATCGTTATCGACGGCGGAAAAGGTCAACTTTCTTCGGTAAAAGAGATTTTTGACGAATTCGGTTGCGATATAGATTTAATATCGCTCGCAAAAAAAGAGGAACTTATTTATACCGTTCATTCAAACGACCCCGTTGTTTTAAACCATAGAGATTACGCTTTGAGGGTATTACAACGGATAAGAGACGAAGCGCATAGATTTGCAATTACCTATCACCGTTCGTTGAGGAATAAAAGAACTTTGGAAAACGAACTTGCCGAAATAGAGGGCGTAGGCAAAAAGCGTGCTACCGATTTAATAAAAACTATAGGTTCGGTAAAACTTGTTGCGCAAGCGGAAAAGTCGTTGCTTATGAGCGTAGACGGAATAGGAGAGAAAACGGCGGACGCCATTATTAAGTATTTTTCGCTAAAATCGTTGTAAAGAATAGTCTAAATATGGTTTATTCACCAAAAAATACCGAAAAAAAACAAAAAAAGGGTTTATTTTTGGGATTTTTTTTAAAAAAGGTCTTTAAAAATAAAAAAAAATATGATATAATGTTCCCATAAAAAAATTGGAGGACACCTATGAATAAATCTCAATTTGTTAAGGCTATTGCCGAAAAAGCAGGATTAACCGTTAAAGATACGGAGGCTTTCGTAAACGCTTATGCAGACGTCGTTAAAGACGCTTTAGTTGAAGGAGATAAAATTCAACTCGTCGGCTTTGGTTCTTATGAAGTAAAAGACGTTGCTGAAAAACAAGGCGTAAACCCTGCTACGGGTGAAAAAATCACTATTGCTGCTTGCAAGAAACCCGTTTTAAAATTCAGCTCGGCAATTAAAGACGCTTTAAACAAATAATTAAAAAATTGCAAAAAGTAGAAACAGCTAATCATTATGGTTAGCTGTTTTTCATATTATATAGTTATGAAGAAAACGCTAGCTTTTGCATTTGCTTGTATATTTTGCGTGTTTTTTGCCTTTTCGGTAAGCGTAAAAAAAATAAAAGCGGAAAATTCCGTGGTTAAAAGCGAAGAATATAAAGCCGTGCTAGAGCTATGGAGCATAGATACGTTTGAGGGGGGAAAGGGTTCAAGAAAAGACTTTTTGCTTAAAACATCTTTAAAATTCGAAAAAAAACACAAGGGCGTTATTATTTCGGTTATAAGTTACACTCCATACGAAGCGGAGGAGGCTATAAAAAATAGGGTTCCCGATATTGTTTCTTGCGGAAGCGGACTTGACTTTTTTATTCCTTATATGCAGTCTATTTCTTTTTCTTCGGAGTATAAAACGCTTTCGGCAGGAAAAACAAGTTACGGAATAAGTTGGTGTTACGGCGGATACGTGCTAATCGGAAATAAAAAAAGACTTGCGGTAGGTCAAGGGGAATATAACGAGCCGTTAAAAGCTTTAGGCGAACGAACGGAAGAATTTGAAAAGATAGACGTTTATTCGCCGAAAGAAGCGTATAGTCAGTTTTTAAAGGGCAACTGTTCGCTGTTGGGAACTCAACGTGATATTTACAGACTTTCTAATAAGGGAATAGATTTTGAGTATGAAGTGTTAAACGGTTTTTCGGATTTATTTCAAAATATGTTTATTACTTGTACCCAAAAAGAAAAGTTTGAGTATTGCGAAAGTTTTTTATCGTATATGTTGTCTAGTGAAACGCAAGAAAGACTTACGAATATAGGAATGTTATCCGTGACGAAGAAAAATTTATATAAAGGAACGCCCATGGAAAAGTTGGAAGAAATTACTATTGAAAATTTTACTTCTTTTTTTAAATAATACAAATAAAAGAAAAACTAAAGATTGTAAAAAGATAAAAAATTTGATATAATAGGAGAGGTAACTATGGGTTACGTGCAAAAAAACGTTTCTTTTGATTTTGGTGTGGAATATAAGACTAAAGAAAATTTAGGTAAATATACTTCTTACGGAGTCGGAGGAAATTGCGAAGTAATGTTTTTTCCGAACACGACGGAAGAATTTAAAAGGTGTCTAACGTTAAAAAATGATTTTCCGCTATTTATTTTAGGTAACGGAACAGACGTACTTGTTAGCGACGACGGGTTTAAAGGCGTCGTGATAAATACTACGAGATTAGATAAAATTACAGTGAAAGGCAATTTGATAATTGCCGAATGCGGGGTTAAAATTTCGGATTTAATAAAAACGGCAAGTGAGAATTCTTTAAGCGGATTAGAGTTTGCCGTCGGTATTCCCGCAAGCGTCGGCGGTGCAGTTTGTATGAACGCGGGTTGTTTTAACAAAAACGTATCCGACTACGTATCTTTCGTAAAAGCGGAAAACGGAGTTTATAATAACGAAAATTGTAATTTTTCTTACCGTTCGAGCAGGTTTATAGAAGAAGCTGTTTTCGAAGTCGGTTTTATTTTAAAGTCTTGGGATTACGAAACCATTATAGGGAAAATAGAGCATTATAAACGCATACGACAAATAAAATCGCCAAAAGGTAGGTCTTGCGGTTCCGTTTTTAAAAACGAAGACTATTTTGCGGGAAAACTAATAGACGAAGTCGGACTAAAAGGTTTTAGTATAGGCGGAGCAAGAGTAAGTGAGAAACACGCAAACTACATTTTAACAGACGATAACGCAACGGCTTCGGACGTGTATAATCTTATAACGTACGTAAAACAAAAAGTACATGAAAAGCTAGGCGTAATGCTTAACGAAGAGATAAAATTTATAGGAGAGTTCAATGCAACTTAATTACGATTTTCATACGCATACAACGTATTCTCACGGAAAGGGCAGTATTTTAGACAACGCTGTCTCCGCCAAAGAAAAGGGGTTAAAGGGGATAACGATTTCCGACCACGGTTTTTCACATCCGGCATTCGGAATGAAAAGAAGTAAACTTGATAAAATGAAAGCCGACTGTGAAAATGCCGAAAAAGAAACGGGTATAAAGGTGAAACTCGGAATAGAGAGCAATTTGTTGGGTATTAGCGGTAAAATAGACGTCAAAGAAAAAGATTACGAAAAATTAGATATGATTCTTGCCGGCGTTCATAGGTTTATTTTGTACGACGGAATAAAAGAGTGGTTTAAATTGTTCGGTAATAATTTTTTTACAAACGCCTTTAAAAAACAGGCTTCGGCTTCTTTGATAAAAAGAAATACCGCCGTGTATATAAATGCGATAAAAAATAATCCGATAGATATTTTAACGCACGTCAATTATTTAGTTTTTGCGGACGCAGTAGAAGTTGCAAAAGCTTGCGCCGATTACGGTACGTATTTTGAAATAAACACGAAAAAGGTACACTTATCGGACGATGAATGGCAAAAGGTAATAAACACAAACGTAAATTTCGTTATCGATTCCGATGCACACACGCCTTCACGAGTGGGGGATACGTTACTTGCGGACGAGCTGTTTAAAAGAATCGATTTCCCTATGGATAGGATTAAAAATATTAACGATAACGAATTGGAATTTCGTTTTAAAAGTTTTAAGGACAAGTTATGAGTTTTTCCGACGAGGTAAAAAAAGAAATAATAAAAACCGTCAACGGACAGCCGTGTTGTAAAATGGCAGAGCTTTGCGCATTTATAAAAGGCGCAGGAACTTTAATAGTGGAAAACGGTAAGGTCGGATTTTCTTTAAACGCCGATAATCGTGAAATACTAGGGCTATACGTCGGTTATTTGTATTCTTTATACGGTATAAAACCGTTAATATCTTTTACCAAAAAAAAGATTAAGGCAAAGTTTTTATCTGAAAAAACCATAAACGTTTTACAAGACGTAGGAATATTAGACTGTAAAGAGGGGTTGTCGGTGAACCTTGCCATAGATAAATACGTTATTGAAAACGACTGCTGTAAACGTGAATTTATTAAATCGTTGTTTTTAGCCGTAGGGGACGTGAGTATTCCTTCCGAAAGCACCAAAAACGGATATCATTTAGAGTTTGTTTTTTCAAACTACGTATTTGCAAACGATTTTTGCAATTTGCTTGCTTCGTTCGATTTAATAAGTAAAACGGTGGAAAGAAATTCTACCACGGTTGTATATTTTAATTCGGCAAAAGAAATAATAGACGTACTGTATTTGTTGGACGCAACAAAAAGCATGGTTGAGATAAAAGACGTTTTTCGCGAAAGAGAGGTAAATAACAATATTAACCGTCAGATGAATTGCGAAATGTCTAATATATCAAAGCAAGTAAACGCTTCCATAAGTCAACGCAAGGCGATTGAGCTGATAGAAAAAACGATAGGGTTAGGCGCTTTAAAGGAAGAACTCGTCGCCGTGGCGGTTGCAAGAACGAATAATCCCGATTGTACGCTGGAAGAACTTGCCGAAAAGTTGAAAATCAGCAAAAGTTGTTTAAATCATAGGCTTCGTAAAATAATGGAAATAAGCAAAAATTTGCAATAAAAAAAGAATAGAGCCGATACTTTGTATAGGTAACTTTATAGGGTATATTTTTTTCCGTTAAAGAATATATAAATAATAACGGGATAAGATATGTCGGAAAGATTTAAAAGACGTTTTTCGGATTTAATAATTGCGTTTTTAGTGGTGTTGGTAGTATTTACCGCTTTTCATTCTGCAGAAGATTTACCTATAAGCGTTAATTCTACTTACTGCGCCGTGTATAGCGGTAATGCCGATAAAAACGAGATAGCGTTGTTGTTTGTGGTTTATAACGGAGCCGATAACGACGGCATAAAAAAGATTGCCGACGCTTTACACGAAAACGGTTTCGGAGCAACTTTTTTCGTTAGCGGTAGTTGGGTTGACGACAACGAAGACGTTTTACGTTATTTACTTGAAAAAAAATTAGAACTCGGGAATTACGGTTTTTATAACCGTGATTTTAAAACGCTTAACGAAAAATCTACGAAAGAAGAGATAGTTACGAACCATGAGCTAGTAAAAGCCATTACTTCCTATGAGATGAAGTTGTTTATGCCACCTAACGCTTCTTTCTCTTCCGTAACGCTTAAAATTGCGGAAAAGTACGGATATAAGACGGTTTTGTGGACGGTTGACGCGCTAGCGGACGATGAGGGATTATCTATTTTTAAGCGTGCTACCACGGTTAAGAGCGGAGATTTTGTTCTTTTAAATTGTTCTTCCGTTACGGCAAGCGTAATAGGGAAAATTTTAGATTATTATAAAAATACGGGATTAACGGTGAAAAGCGTAAGCGACTTGTTAATCGAAGGATAAAACATGATACATTACAAAGAGTTTAAAAGCGGATTGAGAATGATTGTCGTTAAAAACGAACAATTATTTAGCGTAAGTTGCGGAATAATGGCGGGGGTAGGAAGTGCGTATGAAAACGAGTGCGAAAACGGCATTTCTCATTTTATAGAGCATACGACTTTTAAAGGAACCAAAAAAAGAGATTCCTTTTCCGTTAGCGCCGATTCGGAATTTTTGGGTTCGAGATTAAATGCGTATACGGCGAAAGAAGTTACGCTTTATTATATAAAATCGACTACCGATAAGATAGACGATTCTTTTGAAATTTTGTCTGATTTATACGTTAATGCGGTTTACCCTTCCGAAGAAATCGAAAAAGAAAAAGGCGTTGTAATAGAAGAAATAAATATGTCCGAAGATACGCCGGACGAGCTTTGTATGGATACTTTATCGCAAGCGTTTTTTGGAAACGAGGGTTACGGAAGAACTATACTCGGGAGTAAAAAAACAGTGTCTTCTTTTACGAGAGAAGATATTATTAAATTTAGAGAGAAATACTACACGGCAAAAAATACGGTAATAGTTTTTGCGGGGAACGTTGACGAGAAAAAGGCAGAAGAACTTGTCGAGCGTTACGTAGAAGGCAAATTGCCGTCGGGAAAAATCAATTTGGACAAGCCGTCTTGCAACGTTGTTTTTTCTAAAAACGCCGTAAAAAAGGATATAGAACAAGTACACCTTGCGTTGGCTTTTAAAGGTGAACGTTTTGACGAAAACACGGAGCTTATCAGTATAGCGTCTAGCGTTTTAGGCGGAGGAATGAGTAGTAGACTATTTCAACGAATAAGAGAAGAGTTAGGACTTTGTTACACCGTTTATTCTTATCCTTCGGCATATTTAAACGTCGGTTCGCACGTTATTTATGCGGGATTAAATCCAAACGAGGTCAATAAAGCGTATAACGAGATAATGAAAGTCCTTGAAGCTTTTCAGCGTGACGGCATAACGGAAAGAGAATTTTTAGGGGCAAAAAATCAAAACAGCGCTTCTACGATTATGGCTCAGGAAAGCACGGCGACGCTTATGATGCTTTACGCTAAATATTTGCTTATGACGGGTAAGGTTTACGATAATGTCGGTAAGATTAAAGCAATGGAAAATATAAGCCTCGAACAGATTAACCGTTATATAAAAACCGAAATGGATTTCAGTAAATTTGCAGTTTCTATGGTTGGAAAAAATGCAGACGGCATAGAATTAAAATAAAACTATGAGAATATTGTTTATTTTTACGGGTGGAACTATAGGTAGTACGACGGTAGGCGATACAATTTCCACAGATAAAGCAAAACCGAGACTGCTTATAGACGCATACAATAAAAAATACGGAGTGGATTTTGATTACGACGTTGAAGAGTCGTATACGGATTTGAGTGAAAATTGTACGGGCGAGCATCTTCGCATGCTGTTGAGTTGCGTAAACAATGGCTTAAGTTCGGGTTACGACGGGATAATAGTTACTCACGGAACGGATACGCTTGCGTACTCCTCGTCGGCAATAGGTTATTCGGTGGGGCTTTCTTCCGTGCCCGTGTGCCTTGTTTCAAGTAATTACCCGATAGAGGACGAACGCTCGAACGGACTTGATAACTTGCACGGTGCGCTAAGATTTATTTCGGGAAAGTGCGGTAAAGGAGCTTTTGTGTTTTATCGCAACGGTGAAAAAGGCGTGGTGAAAGTTCACAGAGCTACTCGATTACTGCCTTCAAAGGTGTTTTCGGACGAAGTGTATAGTGCGTTCGATTGTGAATACGGAAGTTTTGACAATAACTTCAATTTTTTTAAAAACTCTTATTACACGGAAAAAAGCGACGAGATACTTCCGCTTAAATTCGATTTATTGGAAGAAAATTGCCGTAACGTAATTTTTGTAAATCCCGTTGTAGGGGCAACTTATCCTTTAATAGATAAAGATTGTAAATATATTTTGCTCGGAACTTATCATTCGGGAACGCTAAATACCAAATCGAAAGACGCAATAGAATTTTTTGAGAATGCAAGAAAAAAGGGCGTTACCGTTTTTGCAACGGGCGTTTATGAGGGGGCTGAATACGAGAGTGCAACTCTTTTTCCTAAACTTGGCATAATTCCCGTAAAAAACGTTTCGCCTATTTCCGTTTACGTTAAGTTGTGGCTTTTAACGTTAAACGGAATATCGGCGGAGCAGGCAATAAAAAAATCTCTTTCGGGAGACATTGTCCCCGTTAAATAAAATTTTCATATAAAAAGCTTTATTTTACACCTCTTAAAATTTACGTTAAGGGGTGTTTTTAGTGAAAAATAACGGCGTAGCAATTTTGCTACGCCGTTAAACTATTCAAGTCGTTATTTTTTTATTTCTTCTTTGGAAATAAGTTTTAAGTTCTTTCGGGTTTTTCCGTAACCGAATTTTCCCGATTTAATCAATTTGTTAAGCACGATAAATAAAGTTATTATTACCGCTACGGCTAAGATTATTAAAATCATTGCAAGCGGAGACATATAGCCTATTTTAACGCTTGACCACATATTGTTTAAGTCGTTGTTTTCGGCTTTTGAAAATTCTTTCATTATAATACATCTGTTTACCGTTTCGCCGTCGGGATACTGTGTATACAGCTGTCTGTCAATGGTATCCGTATAAATAATGGCTTTACCGTCGGTTTTGTATTCGTCTGAAATGTTACCGAAGAAATAATCTATGTCGTAAGAGTAAACGGTTACTGTTTCTTGTGAAAAACCTATTACTTCATTGTCGTCGTTGTATTCGGGAATATTTAAGTTGTATGTTCCGTCGGAGCTTTTTAACGATAATTTCGTTTCTTCGTCTAAATCGCCGAAATAAACTTCGTCGTAGTTTTTACCGTTTATCGAAATTTCTCCGTCATCGTTTTCGTTTAATATCCACAACCCGTACCAATCTATTGCGTTTTCAAACATAACGTCGCCCGCAATCGAGGGGGTGTAGCCGATGTAATTCATATTTTCAACGGTGTTTTCGGGTTGGTTTATAAAATTTAAAAATTCTTGTGCCAGCTCTTTGTTTGCCCCTTTCGGCATAACCCAACCGTCGAACCAAACGTTGCTTCCTTCTTCGGGAACGGAGTAACAAAGTTCGGTGCCGTATTTTTCGGCTTCGTCTATAGCGTAAACGGCGTCGCCCGACCAAGCAAAGTTAATCCAAATTTTGCCCGAAGCCATATCGCCTTTTCCGCTGTCTACTTCAAAACCGTAAACTATTTTTTTAACCTCTCTTAAAACTTTTTCGCTTTCCGACATGGCAAACTCGCTAGTGTCGTTAAATATACTTGTTAACGAAGCATTGTAGTTTTCGTCGTTTTTGTTTAAAGCGTTAAGTTTGTCTTTAAAAGCAATTCCTTGGGCTAAAATGTAGGTGTCTCTTGCACTGTCTTTTATGGTGCTTTTATATTTGTATTCTTCTTTTAAAATTCCCGTCCAAGTTTTCATGTCGTTTGAATTTATTTTTTCGGGATTGTAAACGTAGCCCATTGTTCCCCACATATAACAAACGCCGTATTTATTCCAACCGTTATCATGAAAAAGTTTTTTAATGTAAGGCGAAACGTTGTCGTTGTAGTTAGGAATATTTGCGTAGTTGCCGTTTTCGTCCAAATCGTATTCTTCCAACATATTTTCCGTTATCATTTTCATAAGCATATAGTCGGAAGGGCAAACAAGGTCGTAGCTATACGTTCCTTTTTTCTTGTTTTTGGTGAGTTTTAACTCGTTGTACATATTCTCGTTGGTGCCGTAAGTGGAGTAGTTTACGGTAACGTGTTTTTTGTGTTTTTGGTAGTAATACTTTTCAAACTCGTCTATCATATCGAAGTCTTCGCCCTCGGCGATGTATTCTTCGCAGTTATAAACGTTTAGTACGAGTTTTTCTTCCTTTTTGCAAGCCGTAAGCGGAGATATTATCGCAAAACATAAAATAAACGCTAATAATAAACAAAGTTTTTTCATTTTACGCTCCTTTTTTTATTGGCTCTGACGTTTAAAAATATTATAACGATAATCATAACCGCAAAAATAATGGTAGACATTGCTCTAAGCGCAGGAACGGAAGTGTTTCTGCCTGCCTTTGCGTAAGCGTTGTATACGTAAGTTGAAATAGTGTCGAAAGTAGAGGGTTTTGTAAAAGTGGTAACTATATAGTCGTCAAGCGAAAGCGTTATAGCCATTAAAAATCCCGAGAAAATACCTGACATTATTTGCGGTATAACCACGGTAAATAAAGCTTTCGTTTGGCTTGCGCCTAAATCTAACGCCGCTTCGTAAACGTTGGGGTTCATTTGTTTGAGTTTAGGGATAACGTTTAAAACGACAAACGGGAAACAAAGTACCACGTGTCCGATTAAAAGCGATGCGTAGGTTCTTCCGAATGCAAACAGCGAACATACGAGCGCAATAGAAATAGCCGTTACTATATCGGCGTTTATTACGGGGATATTCGTTGCCGAAGAAAGCGCCCTATACGTTCTTTTTTTGGAATAATACATTCCTATTGCTCCCATAGTTCCTAAAATCGTGGATATTATTGCGGAAAGAACGGCAAGCAATAAAGTGTTTCCTATAATGGTTAATAGCTCTTTGTTGCGGAATAACTGTCTATATAAATCGAAAGTCCATTTATCCGACCAAAGTCCGATAGTGGAGGAGGCGTTAAAAGAGTATACCGCAAGTAACAAAATCGGTGCGTATAAAAATATAAGAATTAAAAATAGATATACGTATTTAAAAATCTTTTTTACCATAATCCACCTCTTGCTTGCATAGTGTCGTCGTTTTCGGCAAATTTATTAGTAAAGAGCATAGATACGAAAATTACCACTAACAATATTAGAGCTATCGCGGAACCCATATTCCAGTCGAACATCGTGCTGAATTGATTTTCTATAAGCTTTCCGATAATGGTAACGTTTCCGTTTCCGAGAGTATCTGAAATAACGTAACTCGTAGTAGTCGGGAGCAATATCATCGTTACGGCGCTTATAATACCGGGTTTACTTAAAGGCAGGGTGACCTTTAAAAAGGTTTTTACGTGGCTTGCGCCTAAATCGAGAGAAGCTTCCGTTAAACTTTTATCCATCTTGGATAAAGTCGTGTAAATAGGTAATATGGCAAACGGAAGATAATCGTAAACCATTCCTATAACGGTGTTTAAAAAGCTTGTTTTATTCGATTTGAATAAGCCTATTTTATATAAGAGTTCTTTCATTGCCGCAGTTCTTAAAACAAAGTTTATCCACATCGGCAAAATAAAAAGTAAAAGAAAAATAGCCGTTTTGTTGCTTTGGCTTTTGGATAAAATATATGCAACGGGGTATGCAAGCAAAATACATACGATAGTCGTGCATATAGCTAGACCCAAACTTATAAACAATGCCGTTAAGTTTGCGTTATATTTAAAAAAGTTGACGAAATTTTCAACGGTTAACTTCCCGTTGGAATCGGTAAAGGCGTATTTAACTATTAACAGTAACGGAAAAATTACGAAAAATAATAAAAACACGGCGTACGGAATTCCGAAATGTTTTCTTGAAAACCTAACTTTCATTTTTCTACCGCCTTTAAGGTAAGTTTAATTTTGTCTTTGGGGATATTGATGAAAAGTCTGTCGTTTTCGTTGTATTGATATTCTGTATCGCAAACGTAATCTTCTTCTTCGTTATCCGTTCTTATAATAAGTTGGTAGTGGTCGCCTTTATATATAGAGCTTACTACCGTTCCCGAGACGGTTCCGTCTTCTTCGACGTCGGTAAGTTCAATATCTTTTAATCCGACTTTTACAATAACGTCAACGTCGGTCAAGTCTATTTTTTCTCCCTCGGCTGTTATTAAATAGCCTTCTTCGTCTAAGTGAGAGGCAGGGTAAAGTTGTGTTACGTCACATTCGAATTCGCCTTCTGCAAAACAGACGGTGTTTTTCTTTGTAACGTAGCCTATATATTGATTTACGGAGAATTCTTTACTCATAACGTGAATACCGTCGGGTGCGATTTTAATGCCGTATCGCTTGCCTATTTCCCTTTCAACGGTATCTTGAATCATAATTTCGCTTTTGCCTATCATCATAGTCATTTGATAGTGAACGCCTTTAAATATAGAAGATACGATAACGCCGTCGGCTTGTCCTTGACCTTCTTCCACAATGGTTACGTCCTCGGGACGAACGACTACGTCGACTAATTCGTTTTTGGGGAAGTCGTCAAGCATATCGAATATTTTATTGATAAATCTAACTTTTTTGTCGCCGACAACCGTTGCGCTATAAATATTGCTTTCACCTATAAAGTCTGCCACAAACGAGTTTTTGGGTTCGTTGTATATATCTTCGGGCGTGCCTATTTGTTGTATTACGCCGTCCTTCATAACGACTATCGTGTCGCTCATGGAAAGCGCTTCTTCTTGATCGTGTGTAACGTAAAGAAAAGTTATGCCTAGTTTCCTATGCATTTCTTTAAGCTCTATTTGCATATCCTTTCTCATTTTAAGGTCAAGAGCGCCTAACGGTTCGTCTAAAAGGAGAATTTGCGGTTCGTTTACGATAGCTCTTGCTATTGCGATACGCTGTTGTTGTCCGCCTGAAAGAGTGTCTATCGTTCTCGTTTCAAAATCTTCTAAATCGACCATTTTTAACGCTTTTGAAACTTTTTCGTCAATTTCCTTTTTGGTCATTTTGTCGATTTTTTCAACGGTTTTGCCGTGTTTGTCGATATAAGTAGATTTAAAGCGTTTAAGTTTAAGACCGTAGGCGATATTATCGTGAACGTTTAAATGCGGAAATAAAGCGTATCTTTGAAATACCGTGTTGATAGGGCGTTTGTTCGGGGGAAGGGTAGTAATATCCTTGCCGTTAAGTTCAATCGTGCCTTTATCGGGCATTTCAAACCCCGCTATCATTCTAAGCGTAGTAGTTTTTCCACAACCTGAAGGACCCAAAAGCGTTACGAACTCGCCTTTTCTTATATAAAGGTTGAGATTGTCTACGACGGTTGTTCCGTCGTAAATCTTGGTAATATTCGAAAGGTTGATGATTTTTTCTTCCGAACCGTTATACGTTTTTTTGTTTTCTCCCATTGTTTCTCCTTTGTTATCAGAACGTCGGCGGTGACGACACCCAGATAAATTTTGCGATTTTTTGTTTTGTGTTGATTATATAGTGTTTTTTATCGGCTTTAAAGTAAAAACTTTCGCCTTTTTTGCAAACGTATTTTTTGTTGCCGAGGTGTATTACTATTTCACCCTCTAAAACGTACCCGAATTCTTCTCCCTCGTGCGGAACGTCTTCTTCCGTTGCGCAGTCGGGTTTTAACGTTATTCTTAACGGCTCCATTAGGTTTTTTTGTGCGTTAACCGCTAAAAAGTTTTGCGTTAATCCGTCGCCTATTTTGTCGATATAGTCTTTTTCTTTAAAAACTATTTTTATTTCTTCTTCCTCGGTAAAAAACTCGCTTAAAGTAGTGCCTAGCGCCGATAAAATATCAATGAGCGTCGCAATCGAAGGGCTTGTCAAATCGTTTTCGAGCTGTGAAATATAGCCTTTCGTGAGTTCGCATCTATCGGCAAGTTCTTCTTGCGTAAAATCGCATTGCAACCGTAGTTGCTTTATTTTATCCCCTAATACCATAAATCTCCGTGTCGATTATTTTCTTTAAACTTTTTGTTTAGTAAAAGTAAACCAACGAAATTATTATATATACGTGGACTTATATTGTCAAACGTTTTATATAAAAAAATTAAAAAATCGTTAAAAAAAGACTTTAAAAAAGCGTTTTTGACAGATAATAAAAAATCGGGCAAAAAAAGTGCTAAAATATTATTTTTTTTTAAAAAAATTGACTTTTCCCATCCAATAATATAAACTATAAGAAGTAATCTTTTGCCATTCGGCAAAATCTTTGCAAAACCTGTGTGGTTTTGCCATAAAAACTTTTGTTTTTATGCTTTATAGTGTGAAATACGGCGAAGTTCCCGCTCCTTGCAAGCAAAGCGTCAACTTCTTGTATTATAAGATATATAATAGTTAATTAAATAAAGGAGAACGAATGGCGGAGGAATTTACTCTTATAACGGGAGCAAGCGGAGTAATCGGCGGGGAATTCGTTAAAATATACGCCTTAAGAGGAGAAAATTTACTTCTTACGGGGCAGAACGAAGAAAGATTGTCGAACGTAAAAGAAAAATTTTCGGACAATTGTACACTAAAGACGTTTGCTTGCGATTTGAGCGAAGAAAATCAAAGAAAAAATTTGTTTGACTTTATCGAACGAGAGGGAATTATAATTACTAGAATAATTCACACGGCGGGCAACGATAATCAATATGCGTTTGTTTTTTACACGCAAGACGCTTTAAAAAGGCAAGCGAGAATAAATTACGAAGCCCCTTTATCTCTTACCCTTTACTGTATTCAGCGTTTTCCCGTAAAAGAAATTTTGGCGGTTTCTTCTCTAACGGCGATAGTGCCTACGCCTTATTTTGCCGTTTACACTTCCTCTAAAAGAGCGTTGTGGGATTTCTTCGTTGCGCTTAAAAGAGAGAAAAAAATTAAAATCACGGTTGTTTTGCCGGGTAGCGTTCCCACTAGAAAGGACGTTATAGAAGACATAAAAAAACAAGGGCTTACGGGTAAGCTTTCCTCTCAATCGCCCGAAAAAGTTGCGAAAAAAAGCGTGAAAGCGCTGGAAAAAAATAAAGACAAATCGGTTATAGGTTTTTACAATAAAACGCTATACTTTTTGTCAAAGATAACACCGCTGAAATTACGTCAAAAAATTATGGCGAAAAAATTTAAAAATAAAACGAAGGAGAATTTTAAATGAGCTACGCAGACAAAGTTTTTATTGCAAACTGTAAAGATATTATGGAAAACGGTGTATGGGACACCGATTTAAAAGTTAGACCGCATTGGGCGGACGGAACGCCTGCGCATACCGTTAAAAAATTCGGTATAGTCAACCGTTACGATTTAAGTAAGGAGTTCCCCATAATAACCGTAAGGAAAACCTTTTTTAAGTCCGCCGTGGACGAAATTTTATGGATTTGGCAGAAAAAATCCAACAAGGTAAGCGACCTTCATTCACATATTTGGGATAATTGGGCAGGACAGGACGGCACCATAGGTAAGGCATACGGCTATCAGCTCGGCGTAAAGCACAAATATAAAGAGGGGGAATTCGACCAAGTAGACAGAGTTTTGTTCGATTTAAAGAATAATCCGTCCTCTCGTAGAATTATGACTAATATTTATAATTTCGAAGATTTACACGAAATGAATTTATATCCTTGCGCTTATTCTATGACTTTTAACGTTAGCGGAAATAAGCTTAACGGAATACTCAATCAGCGTTCGGGAGATATGCTTACGGCAAACAACTGGAACGTGGTGCAGTACGCCGTTTTAATGCATATGTTTGCTCAGGTTTCAGGCTTGGAAGTAGGGAAATTGGTTCACGTAATAGCTGACGCTCATATTTACGATAGGCATATTCCGATAGTTAAAAAGGTAATTGAAAACCCGACTTTCGAAGCGCCTGTTTTTAAAATCAATAAGGACGTAAAAAACTTTTACGATTTTACCGTTGACGACTTTAAGTTGGAAAATTACGAAAGCACCGTTTTAACCGATAAATTGGAGGTGGCTATTTAATGCAGTTAATAGTTGCCGTCGATAAAAAATGGGGAATAGGCAAAAAAAACGGATTACTTTTCTCGTTGAAAGAAGATATGAAATATTTTCGTGAAAAGACTACGGGTAAAGTGGTTTGTATGGGGTATAATACCTTGCTTTCTTTCCCTAACGGAAAACCTTTAAAAAACAGAGTAAATATAACTTTATGCCCCGAGGAAATAGAAAGAGACGACGTAATATGCGTTCATACGCTGGAAGAACTTTTTAAAGAACTTTCTAAATATCCCGACGAAGAAATATTCGTAATAGGCGGGGCGACTTTTTATAGAACGATGTTACCTTATTGCAAAACGGCTTATATAACCAAGGTGGACGCCGACGGCGAAGCGGAAGTCTTTTTCGATAATTTAGACGAAAAGGAAAATTGGGCGCTTGCAAAATGCGGAGAAGAGGTGGCGGACGGGGAATATAAAATTCGTTTTTGCGAATACGAAAATAAGGACGTAAAGTTTTTTAATCTTTCGCAATTAAAGACGACGGAATTTTAATACCTTTGTCAACGAACGCAAAAAAGCCAAAGGAGAATAATAAAAGGGTGGATTATAGTGATATCGTAAAATGGGTTACGCTCGGGTTTACGCTTGTTTTTGTGTTAATGATTGTAATAGCGGTATTCGTGGGAATGAAAAGAGGGATATTTAAGTCGATAGTTAGAACTGCTACGATAATTTTAGCAATCCCCGTGGCGATTTTATTGTTAAACGTGCTTAAAAAGACGAACTTAATAGACAAGTTCAGTTCATTAATAGATACTTCGAAATTGGGCGTTGACGGGGAAGAATTATCAAAAAACGCAGAAATATTAGCAAAAGCCATGCTTTATCCGATTGTGTTTTCTATCATCTTTCTAGTGGTTTCAAAACTGTTTTATTTCGTGTATTTAATCATAAAATCAATTTTTTCAAAAAAAATAGACGGCGAGGCTACGAGTAAAGCCTTGTCGAGAACTGTCGGAGCTTTAGTGGGCGTTTTAGGTGCGCTGGTGTCGTTTTTTGCCGTATTTTGTCCGATTAACGGTTATATAGGCTGTCTTGCCGACGCAAAAGGTTACGTAGAGGACACGGAAGACAATAAAGAAATTATCGAAGTTTGCGATGCGGCGATAGAGTTAAGAAGTAATTTCGTTTTTTCTTTTTGCGACGATTTGAGCGACGGAGTGTTTAAGAGTTTGACGAAAATTAACTATAAATCGCTTGCGGGTAAAAAAACTTTTAAAAGCGATTTACGCTCGGAAGTTTTCGGAACGCTTGAAATTTTACCGCAAATAAAAGACTTGACGAGTATGTTGGAAAGCGAGCAAATAGATTACGACTTACTTAAAAGCTCGGTGGAAACCATAAGTAGTTACGACGGTAAAAACAACGTTTACACGGCGAAGATAATTATGTGTTACGTTACAAGACGCATAGGAGAAGAAGCACCCTCTTATTTTGACGGTTACGACGCAAAATATTTAAACGCCGTAAGTCCGCTTTTTGAAGAAATGAAAACTTGCGACGAAGATAATGCGTCTGAAAAACTTATTTGCGCAGTAAACGTATTTTCCGCTTTGGATTATATGCAAAGGTATTTCGATTTGCTAAACGCAAAAACCGCAACGGGCGATGGAATGGCTGTTGAAAATATAGTAAAATATATAGAAACCGACGGGTGGGAAGCCTATACGCAAAAAATGATTAAAAACTGCGTTGAGGACAATACCGAAGAAAACGTCGAGGCGTTTTCAGAAATAGCTATAAGTATTTTCGATAACTTATATAAGATAAAAGACGAAGAAACGTTTTTAAGCGAATGTGTAAAAGCCGATAAAACTTTTATAGCAACGTTTAACTGTATTAAACATAAAAACGAACTTACCGTTTTACAAGCTGAAGAAATGGTTGATTCCGTAATAGGTTCTCAAGTGTTGTCCGACGCTTTAAAGGAAGTCGAGGATAAAAACGTAACGCTTGATAATTTACAAGAAAGCGACTTACAAAAAATAAAAGAAATTCTTTTAAACGAAAAGACGACCGAAAACGAAAGGGTTATTTCAGCCATTGCGAGTATTTTCGGCGTGGATTTAACCTAAAAGGTGAAATATGGAACTTGTTTTAATTGACGGAAATTCTTTAATAAACAGAGCGTTTTACGCAACGCCCTTACTAAATTCGCCCGACGGCACGCCGACTAACGCCGTTTATGCGTTTTTGAATATGCTTTTTAAAATAGAAAAGGATTTATCTCCTAAATATATGTTGGTTGCATTCGATAGAAGAGAGCCGACTTTCAGACATAAGGAGTATTCCGAATATAAGGCGGGCAGACGTCCTATGCCCGAAGAACTTGCCGTGCAAATTCCTCTTCTCAAAGAGACGCTGGATAAAATGGGAATAGCAAGATATGAAAAAGCCGGATACGAAGCGGACGATATAATAGGAAGTTTTGCTAAACAGTTCGATTTGCCCACGGCGATTTTTACGGGGGACAGAGACGCTTTTCAGTTGGTTGATAAAACTACAAGCGTGTACTTTACTAAAAGAGGAATAACCGACGTCGAAATTTATAACGATAATAATTTTAAAGAAAAATACGGAATATATCCCAACCAAGTAGTAGACTTAAAAGCGTTAATGGGCGACAGTTCGGATAATATTAAAGGCGTAGAGGGTATAGGAGCCAAAAGGGCTTATTCGCTTATAGAAACTTACGGCAATATAGAAAACCTTTACGAACATATAGACGAGCTTACGGGTAAATTAAGAGATTACGTCGACAATGGAAAGGAAAGCGCCTTTTTATCAAAAAGACTTGCCACGATTTGCGTTGATATGCCATTGGAAGCGAGGCTATGCGATTTAGAGGTGTCCGCCGTCGGAGAAGAAACAAAAAAACAATTTTTAAAGCTTGGTTTTATAAATATTCTTAAAAAGCTTGAGCTTGGCAATGAAGAAGAAAAAAAAGACGAACCAAAATCCGAAAAAATCGAAAAGGAGATAATAAAAAGCGTAAACGAAGCAAAAGAGGCGTTGTTAAAAGCAAAAGAAATTGCTTTCGTTTGTGAAGAGAAAATCAATTTTTACGACGGCGAAAAGGAATACGAAATAACACTAAAAGAAAACTTTTTAGACGACGGAATAGACGAAGAAGATTTTGGCGAAATTTTAACAACTTATTTCGAAAGCGATAAAAAATGCGTGCTTATAGATAAGAAAAAAACACGCAAAACGTTGGATAAATACGGCGTAGAATTAAAGTGCGACGCAGACGACCTTTCTATTTTGAAATACCTTGTCGATTTTACGGGCGGAGAGATTACCGCTAAAAGCTTATGCGAAGAGTACGGTTACTCCATAGATAATCCCGCTTACGCACTAAGTAAAGTTTTTGCCGTATTAAAAGAAAAATTAATTTCGCAAAAAATGGAAAAACTGTATTACGAAATGGAACTACCGCTTTGCGACGTTTTGTATGAAATGGAAAAAACGGGTTTTAAGGTAGACGAAGAATATCTTAAGGTGCTTTCAGTCGATTTCGACGAACAGTTAAAGGAAACGCTTGAAGAAATATATTCTTACACGGGCGACGCAATAAATATAAATTCCCCGAAACAACTATCCGAAATGTTGTTTGTAAAACTCGGTTTAAAGGGCGGTAAAAAATTAAAGAACGGCTCTTATTCCACAAAAGCCGAAGTTTTGGAAAAGCTTTCGGGCGAACACCCCGTGGTGGATTTAATTTTAAAGTATAGAAAAACGGCAAAGCTTAAAAGTACTTACGTAGACGCATTGCTTGAACTTGTTAAAAAGGGCGGAGAGTTGATACACACGACCTTTAACCAAACCTTGACTTCGACGGGGCGTTTATCGAGTTCGGAACCGAATTTGCAAAATATTCCCGTAAGAAGCGACGAGGGGAAAGTGCTAAGAAAAGCGTTCGTTTCACGATTTGACGACGGGTGTATCGTAAGTAGCGATTATTCTCAAATAGAACTTAGACTTCTTGCGGACTTTTCCTCTTGTTCGGCGTTGATAGAAGCGTTTAAAAGCGGAAAGGATATTCATACGCAGACGGCTAGTCAAGTTTTCGGTAAAAAAGTGGAAGAAATTAGTAAGGACGAAAGGCGTAGCGCAAAAGCGGTCAATTTCGGGATAATATACGGTATAAGCTCGTTCGGGTTAAGCGAAACGCTAAAAATTCCGCCCCGTTCGGCTCAAAATTATATGGATAGATACTTTGCTTCTTATCCCGAAGTAAAGAAATATATGGATTCGAACGTAGAATTTGCTCATGCAAACGGATACGTACAAACGTTTATGGGCAGAAAGCGTTATATAAAAGAAATAAATGCGTCGGATAGAAATTTAAGGGCGTTCGGAGAAAGGGCGTCTATGAATATGCCGTTGCAAGGAAGTAGCGCCGATATTATAAAGCTTGCGATGATAAAGGTCTTTAATAGGCTTAAAGCGGAAAACCTACAAGCAAAACTGATTTTGCAAATTCACGACGAACTAGTGGTCGACTGCCCCGAAACGGAAAGAGAAACCGTTGAAAAAATACTCAAAGAGGAAATGGAAAGTATATCGCTTAACAGCGTAAAGCTGGAAACGGAAGTAAGTAGCGGTAAAAATTGGTACGAAGTAAAATGAGAGTGGCAATTACGGGGAAAATAGGTTCGGGGAAAAGCGTTGTTTTAGGTATTTTAAAGAAAAACGGTTACAGCGTTTTTTCTGCCGACGAGATATATGCGGACTTATTGGATAAAAATCCGAATTTTGTGATAGAAATTTCAGAAAAACTCGGAATAAATGCGATAAAAAGCAACGGCAAAACTATGCTTGACAGGAAAAAAATCACTCAAATTATTTTTTCTAACGAGGAAAAGAGAAAAGAACTTAACGAAATTACTCACGGCAGAGTAATGGAAGAACTGATAAAGCGTAGCGAAAACGAAAAATTGTGTTTTTGCGAAGTTCCGTTGCTTGCGGAAATAAAAAACACGCAAGATTATTTTGACGAGGTATGGATTATAGAAAGGGAAAAGGAAAGTCAAATACGTTCCGTTATGGAAAGGGACGGAGTGGACTATTCGTTTGCGTTAAAGAAAATCGACGGACAAAAAAAATACGTTATAAATTCTGAAATTAAGCATACTGTTATATATAACGACCAAAGTTTGACCGAACTTGAACGGCAGGTGCTTTTATATGCGAAAAATTTATAGGTTCATAATTGCGGGGACGGTGGTTTTAGCCGTCCTTTTTTCTTGTCTTTACGTAAAATATCCGTGTAGGTATAAAAGACAAGTGGAATTTTATTGTAAAAAATTTAAAGTTGAAAAAAGCCTTGTTTTAGCCGTTATTTACGCTGAAAGTTCGTTTGTTAAAAATAAGGTGTCTTATGCGGGAGCCGTCGGGCTTATGCAAATTATGCCTTCTACCGCAAAATACGTTTCCGAAATGCTCGGCAAAGAAAAATTCGACTTGTTTGACGAAAACGACAATATCGAAATAGGCGTAAAGTATTTAAGCTATCTTTTTGAAAAATTTAAAAGCGAAAAATACGTCTTATACGCTTATAACGGCGGAGAGGGAACGCTGGTAAAATGGCTTGAAAGCGGTGAAAAAGAGTTTTGGTATAAAGAAAGCGTTAATTATTATAAAAAAGTAGAAAAAGTAAAAAAGAAATATAAAAAATTGTACGGATAGTTTTTTAAACGCTTTTATGCGTTTGACAAAAATTAAACGCAAGGTTATAATGAAGGAAATATCGAAGGAATAAGGTGAGAATCCTTAACAGCTCCCGCTACTGTATCGGGTACAATCGGCAAAATGCCACTGCGTTAATTCGTGGGAAGGTCGCCGAAAGGTTAAACCGTTAGTCAGGATACTTCTCGAACGTGTGTTGCGGAGGGCGACTCACGCAGATTATTATTGATTAAAAGCTCTCCTAAAAAGGAGAGTTATTAATTTTGGAGGATACTTATGAAAAAAATCGTTTCTTTTATGCTGTGTTTTGTAATGGCTTGCTGTTTGCTTGTCGGGTTTTCTTGCAAAAATCCTAACGAAAAACACGAGGGCGAGAAAACCGTTACCATAGAAGTGAATTACGGTCCGCTGGAAAGAGCAAACGAAAGATTTACTTTAACGACGGAGAAATATTACGTTTTAGACGCGTTAAACAAGTGTAAAGATCTTTACGCCGACTTTGATTTTAAGGGCGACGATACGGGTTACGGGTTGTTTATCACCGAAATTAACGGCGTTTTTGCCGAGTATAACACAAATAACGCATATTGGGCGTTTTACGTAAACGGCGATTACGCTTCTTTCGGCGTTTCCACTCAAACCATAGCGGATAATGACGTAATTTTATTCGTGTATACGCCTTGCTGATATGAAAACTTGTAAAAGAGTCGTTTTTATCGGCGTATACTGTGCGTTGCTTATCGGCGGACAGCTTGCTTTAAGTTCGGTTGCGGGAGTGGAAGTGGTAACCGTTTTATCCGTTTGTTTTTGTTTCTATTTCGGAATAATAAGCGGACTTATAACTATGACGTTATTTTCGCTATTGCGTTGTTTTATTTTTGGATTTTTTCCCACGGTGATTATTCTTTATTTAATTTACTATAATTTTTTAGCTGTTGTTTTCGGCTTAATAGGGGTATTTTTCAAAAGAGAAATAAAAAAATGGTGGCAAGCCGTTATATTTATAGTCGTGGCTTGCGTTATGACCGTTTTGTTTACCCTTTTAGACGACGTTATCACGCCTTTATATATGGAAATGAGCGACAAAGCAACTTACGCTTATTTTTATTCCTCGCTACCGTTTATGGGTATGCAAACGCTTTCTACATTATTTACCGTGTCGCTTTTGTCTATTCCTATTTTAAAAAGTTTTAAAACGGTTCGGTTATGAAAATCACGGATAATCTTAGTAAAATAATTGCAAACCTTTAAATTTGGTGATATAATCAAGTTAAAAAAGTTTTGAATATTACTCACAGTTAAAAGGAGATGATAAATTATGAAAAAAGACACAATTTGCGTGCAGGCGGGATATAGACCCAAGCAAGGGGAAGCGAGAGTTACCCCCATTTATCAAAGTACCACTTTTCTTTACGAAAAAGCGGGAGATATGGCGGATTTATTCGACCTAAAAGCGGACGGATATTTTTATACGAGGCTAGCTAACCCAACCGTTGCCGTTTTAGAGGGTAAGCTTACCGCATTGGAAGGCGGTAGCGCAACTATATGTACTTCTTCGGGAATGAGCGCGACTTTGTATACCGTCTTGACGGTTTGCCACGCGGGCGACAACGTCGTGTCTTCTTCTGCCGTGTACGGAGGAACGTATAATCTTTTCGACGTAACGCTTAGAAAGCTCGGTATCGAAACCAGATTTTTCAACCCCGACGACACGGAAGAGGATATAGACAAGCTCGTTGACGAAAATACCAAGCTTATTTTTACCGAAACGCTTGCCAATCCGTCGATAGTCGTTCTCGATTTCGATAAAATTGCGAGAATAGCCAAAAAACATGGTGTTTTGTTTGCCGTTGACAATACTTTAGTTACGGGTGCGCTTTGTCGTCCGTTCGAGTTCGGGGCGAATATCGTTTGTTATTCGACTTCCAAGTACGTTGACGGACACGCCGTTGCTTTGGGCGGAGCGGTTGTAGACGGAGGAAACTTCTGCTACAAGGGAAACGCAAGATATAAAGACTTTAACGAGCCCGACGAAAGTTATCACGGACTTGTGTATGCCGATTTAGGTAAAACGGCATTCGCTACCAAGTGCAGAGCGCAGATTATGAGAGATTTAGGCGCTATGATGAGTCCGCAAAATGCGTTTTTAACAACTCTCGGTTGCGATACGTTAACTTTGAGAATGGCTAAACATTCCGAAAACGTTAAAAAGGTTGCAAAATTTTTATCGGAACAAGATAAAGTGGAATGGGTAAAACACCCCTCTTTAAAAGACGATAAATATCACGATTTAGCCGAAAAATATCTTCCCGACGGACAAGGCGGAATGATGAGTTTCGGGCTAAAAGGGGACAAGGGCAACGCCGTTAAGTTTATGGAAGCGTTGAAGATGATAGGAATCGAAACTCACGTTGCCGACGCAAGAAGTTGTATTTTACACCCTGCTTCCACCACGCACAGACAGCTTTCGGATAAGGCGTTGGAAGATTGCGGAATTGCACCTAATTTGTTAAGACTTTCCGTGGGAATAGAGGACGCCGACGACATAATAGCCGATATAGAGCAAGCTTTGGAGAAAATTTAATGCCGATTTTAATTAAGAAAGACATTCCCGCATATAAAACTTTGCAAGCGGAAAACATATTCGTTATGAACGAAGAAAGGGCGAGTCAGCAAGATATTCGTCCTATCGAAGTTGCGATTTTGAATTTAATGCCGACCAAGCAAGAAACCGAAACGCAACTTTTGCGTATGCTTTCTAACACGCCTTTGCAAGTAAACGTAACCTTTCTTCAACCGAAATCGCACAAAAGCAAGAATACTTCGCACGAACATTTACAAAAGTTTTATACGACTTTTGACAAGGTAAGGAATAAACGGTTCGACGGTATGATAATTACGGGCGCGCCCGTAGAACAGCTTGAATTCGAGCAAGTCGACTATTGGAACGAGCTTAAAGAAATTTTCGAGTTCACCAAAACCAACGTAACGTCCACTATGTTCATTTGCTGGGGAGCGCAAGCGGGACTGTATTATTTTTACGGAGTGAAAAAATACCTTTTAAAAGAAAAGCTTTCGGGTATTTATAAACACAAAAAACTTCAACCGTACGAACCGCTTTTAAAGGGGTTTGACGATAGGTTTTATATTCCTCATTCACGTTATACGGGGATAAAAAATTCGGAAATAAACAAGGTAAAAGGGTTAACGGTATTATCTTATTCGGATAAAGCGGGGGCGTCCATAATAAAGTCCGACGACAATAAATACATTTTCGTAACGGGGCATTTCGAGTACGACGCCGATACGCTTAAAAAAGAATACGAAAGGGATTTAGCCAAGGGGATTTCTCCTAAACCGCCCAAGAACTACTTTGTCGATAAAAATAAAACGGTTGTTGAAAATAAGTGGGCAAGCGGAGCAAACCTTCTTTACAGCAATTGGCTAAACTACTACGTTTACCAAGTTACGCCTTTCAAGTGGTGAAAAATATTTTTTTTATAAAAATCTAACGCCGAAAGAAAAATTTCGGCGTTTTTGGTAAAATTTTAGGAAAAAGTTGAAAAAACGGTTAAAAAAAGTTGATTTATATTTTACGCTGTGTTAAAATAATAAGCGACTCGGACGGTCCTCTTGAAGTAATCAACGAACGTCTTGTATATGGAGGTAAGTCAAATGAATATTATTGAGCAAATCGAAAAAGAAAATTTGAAAGCGGAAGTTCCTTCGTTTAACGTCGGTGATACGGTTAGAGTATCGGTTAAGGTTATAGAAGGTACGAGAGAAAGAATTCAGGTGTTTGAAGGAATCGTTATCGCTAAAAAGAACGGCGGAATCAGAGAATCGTTTACGGTTAGAAGAATTTCGTTCGGTATCGGCGTTGAAAGAACGTTCCCCATTCATTCGCCCAAAATTACCAAGGTTGACGTAGTTAAGAGAGGTGCCGTAAGAAGAGCTAAACTTTACTACTTACGTGAAAGAACCGGTAAGAGTGCAAAAGTTAAGGAAATTCTTTAATTTAAAAATGCGAGTTAAGAAAATCTTAACTCGTTTTTTTTTGTGTAAAATTGTGTTTTAAGTAAAAAAATACGGCGTAGCTAAATTGCTACGCCGTAAATTGTTATTTTATTAACGGGATTATAATTCCGATAATTACTACTAAAAGACATACGAAATATAAAACTTTCCAAACGGTAGGTCTGTTGCGTACGTATCTCCAAGCGAGAATTCCTACAACGCAAATCATAATAGCAGTTGCTAAACCTTGTAGTGCTACTATTATTTTTAAGTTAAGACCGCATAGCGATAAAATCATGCTAACAAGATATAAGATTGCGACGGCGCAAATCATATAAAATGAAATCTTGTTTAAGCTTAACGATGAACTTTTTCTTGTAGAAGTTTTTTTGGAACTTGAACTAGAGCTTGTGCTACTTTTTTTAGTTGCCATAATTAAAATACCTCACATAAATTTATTACAAAAAAAATTATATAAAAAAGTATTTTTATTGTCAAGCTTTTAAAAAAATTATTTTTTATTGTGGAATATTTTTTTAAAAAACGATTGCATTAAATATAAAACTCCCATATATAAACTGATTCTTGTAGTGATTTTTTTTTCAAAGCGGTCATTCGTTCTGCTCGCTCTTGTTTTGTCTTTGTTGTTACTTGTTAAAAATTTGTTGTAGGTTTCATTGTGTTTTGTATAAAATTCTTTTTGAATATTGACATTGTATGAATTAGATGTTATAATTTTACAAAAATAAGGAGAGTAGGTATGAGATATTTAACGATTACGAGAAAGAAAACTTTTGTTGCGTCGCTAGTTAAAATGAAGGTGTATATAGAAGACGAATCGAACGAATTAACGATTGCGGACGTTCCGTGTAAAAAACTTGGCGAAATAAAAAACGGCGAAACGGTTACTTTTGAAATAGACGAGCACGAGGCGAAAATTTTTGTGATTGCCGATACGCTAAGTAAAGGATATTGCAGCGAGTTTTATCAGTTGCCCGACGGATTTGAAGATATACGTCTTGTCGGACAGAATAAATTTAATATGGCTAGAGGCAATGCTTTCGTGTTTGAAAATAATGAAACCGAAGAAGCCGTTGCACACCGTAAAAGCGGGTTTTGGATAGGTATGGCAATTATCATCGGGGCAGCTATCGTAGGTGCCGCAGTGGGTGTAGCAATAGCCCTTATTTAGGAAACTTAAAACGTATAAATATTAAAAGAAGGTCGAAAGGGAAAGTCGCTTTTTAGCGACTTTCCCTTTCGACTTTAATAAAAGAATTATTTTCTATAAAAAGCAGTAAAGTTAATGGCTTGATTGTAATTTCCGAATTTTTCGCCGAATAAACAAAAACCTCCGCAATGTTTTGCATTTTGTTTTACTTCGATTTTCAGTTCGGTATAAATCCCCTTAGGTAAATCCAAATTGCTTAAACCTATATTTCGGTTAAAAAGTTCCTCGTTAACGAATACGCCTTTGTCTTTTATTTTTATCGTGGTCAAAAGTCCGTATTTTGCACTTTCTGGATACCACCAAGCGGGCGTATATATTCCGTATTTATCGCCGTAAGACCCTGGGCACGTCCAAGTACATAATTCAACGCCGTTAATCGAAAAGGTTATATCGCTGGGGAAGTCTTCGTTATATCCGATAGTTTCGGACGATATTTCCATAGAAAATTGTATTTCGGATAAAGGATTATTTTTTGCGTATTCGTTGGGAATTGTATATTTCACAAAGCCTTCACGGATATTATAAATATATTCTGCCTGAAAACGTTCTTTGCCAAACATTAAATTAGGGTGATTTTCTACTAATAATTTATTTTCGGAAGCAAGCCCCGAATATAAATTAAAATTTGCATCGGAAAATTCTCCTATTTTTATCGTGTAAGTAACGGGCGTTAACGAAACGTTGTGTAGTTCTGCTGCGGGGCGTAAACGAATCATTAAATCTCGTACGCTATAAGAATAGTGCTTTAACGTGCCCTTATATTTTGTCGACGTGTTTACGGTGATGAGCCCAGCGTCTTCTAAAATTTTCAAATGAAAAGCGGTGGAAGACGGTTGAAGGTCGAGTTCGTTTGCGATTTCGTTCATTATATAATTGCGTTTATTAAGTAAACTTAAAATTTCAAGCCTTATCGGGGACGAAAGTGCTCTACAAATATTGCTTATTTCTACTCGGTCTTGCGCATTTGCAACCTCGTATAGCCACGGAATTTCCGTTTGAATAATCTGTTTATATTGGTTGTTCAGCATTTTTTACTCCTAACGTATTTTATTTTATCGTACGACAACGATAATTACAGTACAATTGTAACATATCACATAATAAATTGCAATACTTTACACTTGAAGTGTAGTGATAATTAGTTTAAAATAGGATTAGACAGTGGGAAACTTTTGTCGAATAATAGTTTTAAGGAGAAAATCATGAAAAGAAGATCTTTTTTAACGGTAGTATTGCTGTGTGTGTTTGCTTTATCGCTTTGCGCCTGCGTAAAAAACAGCGGAAATAATAACGATACTGCCAAAAAGTATTCTGTAACTTTTATAACCGAAGAAGGAGAGGGAACGGCTCCCGTTGTCGGGGATAAAAAAGAAGGCGAAGTGTTTTCGTTACCTGAAAATACTTTTATCCGTGATGACTATGATTTTAGCGGGTGGGTATATTCGTCAATCGTCTATAATGCGGGCGATAGCTTTACGATGCCGTCCGAAAACGTAACGTTTACGGCGAAATGGACGCCTAAAGCGCCTGTAATAGGACAACCTGAATTCTCGCAAAGTTTATATAACTACGACCGTTTCGGCGGGGAAGATTTAGAACTTCCGCTTTCGCTTAAAGGCGGAAACGTGTACTACGTTGAGTTAAACGGCGAAACTTTATATTCCGACGACTATCATTATGACGAAGACAGTCTTTGTCTTGTTATAAAAGCGGAAATAATTCTTGCTTTAGGGGACGGAGAATTTGAAGTAAAAGTAATTACGGACGCACCCGATGCGGATACGGCAACTTGTATTGTAAAAACGGATAATTCCGTAAAAACTTCTTTCGATACGGTTACGACAAAGCAATTCCGTTACGGGTATGAAAACGGCGTAAGTTTCAACGTTAACTTTAACGGTACGACCATAACGTCTTTAAAGCAAGGGGATTTTTTAATTGATAAATCTCATTACGAACAGACTAGCGAAGGAATTACAATTAAAAGTTCTATTTTAAAAAAGAGTTTTAAAGAGGCAACGTATACTTTACTTCTTTCAAACAACGACAAATATTCCTTTACCGTAAAAAACAATATTATATTCTATTCCGATTACGATATGGTAACCATTCACGATACGTCTAATTCTAACACGGGACTTAATTCTTTGTATCAATATTCTGACAACGTTAAGATTGTAGACGGAATAGCTGGAATGGACGGAAAAGTACTTCGTTTTACGCCGAATACGAAAGACGTTTTGTACGATTGCCATAGTATATACACTTTGCGCAAGTCTGAATTTGAATCGACTTGGTATAACGTAGGATATGCAAAAGACAAATGTTACGCATTTTCTTTCGATTATATGACGGAAGGAACTTCCACTGGAACTTTCTTTTTCGGTTCTAGGGATACGAGTTGGAAATTCGATTTATTATTAGGTGCTGAAAACGACGGTATTTTACACCATTTCGAAGCCGTTGCAACCTATGAAGAAATAGCAAACGGAACGTGGGTCAGAGCATTTTTTAAAGATGCGGGAGGTTGTATTTATTTTGATAACTTTACCGTTGTTGAACTCGATTCCAAGCCGACGATTTCGGTAAGTGAAGATTATCCTTTAAACGGAGATTACGTTCTTAATTGCGATTTATCCGACTTTGATTGTGATTTCTATCTTGACAACGTTTTGGTAAACGAATTCGTAAGCGTAAACGGAAACAAGTTGACTATAAAAGCAGACGCTTTAAGAAATATCACGGTTGGAGAACATACTTTTGCGGTAAAGACCGATATTTGTTCCGTACAAGTAAAGTTTTCTGCCGTAGACAACCGTGCTTGCACGATTAAAGATACGACGGCTAAATACGACGCAAATAAAGCCGAAGCCGTTAAAATTTACGGAAGTTTTGACCAAGGCGTCACTCTTGTTTCCGTAAAACAGATTAAAAAGGTTTACAACGGCGGGTACAACGATTGGGATTTTGCACAATGCGACACTGAAAAGAATTACGCTTCTTTATTAAACCTCGTTACGGGACTTAACGATAAAGGATACGTAGAAATTCCTTCTTCGGTTGCGGACTTGTTCTTTGGGGAAACTCAATTCGAGATAACGTTTAATACGGGAAAGACCGAAAGAATTATTTTAAAGAGTTCTATCGTGATGTCTTCTAACTACGACGATACGTCGATTTTAGGTTATCACGACAACACTTACGTACAAGGTAGCCCGATGTATTCGGGAATGAACGGAAATTCTATTATAAAAATAGAAGAAAGAAGCACGGGAAATAAAGCGTTATTCGTTCGTTCAACGGAAAACGCAGAAGCAAAGACGTTATTCTCGATGAAGTTTATGCCTCACGTTTGGGATTGGCTTTACGTTTCTACCAACGAAAACAATCAATATAGGGTTACTTTCACTTATAAAATTTCTTCGAATATCGGAGCAAAAGAAACTTACTTCTATATAATGGACAGACACGACAGCAACGTGGCTAATACGTTCTTCGGAAGCGGTTACGAAGTTGTTGACGTCGGGGGATGGAATGAAATACGTTGGTATTTAACCGCAGACGGAGAGGAACACGTTTTCGATACGGGTTGGTTTACAAATACTACCGCCTCTTGCGATTTGCCCAGACTTATGCAAATAAGGTTGCCCGATTTTAAGGAAAGCGACAATAAGTTCATTATGGTAGACGATTTACGTGTATGGGAAACCGACGACGCAGAGTATTTCCTTACCGACGTTAAAGAGTACGTTTTAGGAGCGAACGGAATTTCGTTTGCGACTAAACAAAATATTACAAAAGTAAAAATAGATAATGAAGAATTCGAGTTTGCTTTAAACGGTGAAATAAATTATACCGTAGATAAGAATAAGTGCAACTTACTCACAGCGGGAACTCACGAGTTAACCGTTATAGGGGAAAGAGGAATTTATAAGACGACGTTTGTAGTTGTCGATAACAGAAAGGCGGTTTTAACGGAAGTAAGTAAAAAGGTTATTTACGGTCAAGAAACGGTTTTCTTAAAAGGTGAATTTGACGAAAGTCTTACCGTTTTATCGGTAAAAAGAAAAGGGGCTTTGTTCTGGGATAATACCGGAACTAATACGGCGGTTCAATCCGACGGAACGCTTCCCGTTTCTTACGTAACGCTTTCAAAGGACGGAATAACTTTATCTAAACAACTTATAGACCAAGTTTACGGATCTATGTCGTATACGATAGTGTTGAGCAACAATAAGGAAATTACCTTTACGCTTACAAGTAACGTTATGTATTATAGTAACTGGGACGAAACTTACGTTCAGGAAGAAACGGCTCTTGAAACTGGTAGCGGAAACGTTGCAAGTTGTCAAGATACGAGTATGATTGAAATCGTTGACGTCAACGGAAACAAAAAGTATAAATACACGCCTACAAACGCTACTTTAGGACATTCGCAAGGAGGTTTTACGGGTGGAGTAAATAACGGATGTCTTACGTTTGCAAACAGTAACTTTACTTCCGATTGGTGGAATTTTAATTTTGCATCGGTAGAAACCGTGATAGTGTTCTTCGATTACGAAATTGTAACGACCGACGGAAAAACTCCTAATTACGAGTTTATATACAGAGATAATCAATACGCTTATCACACTGTTGCAATAGACGGAACAAGCGGAACGTTTTATACTGAATTGGACGCAAATACGGTTGAAAGATTTTACGTTCACTGCGCTATGACGCAAAAATCGGACGCTGAAGGCACGTATATGCTTATTGATAATTTCGGTTTCGGAGTTAAAGAAAACGTCGGACAAGGAAAGAATAAAATATACAATTCTCACTACGACGTGACCGACGGGATGACCGAACTTAAGGTGGACGGCGAATTCGAAAGCGGTGTTACTATTGCTTCAATTCTTCGTCAAGCACCCAGAATGAATTCTGCAGGCTCTTTGGATACGGCGTATTTAACCCCGTCTGCAGTAGATACTTCGTGGATTGAAATAGGTGTCGACGGTATAACGTTAAAACAAGAAATACTTGCGCTTGTTTATGGTGTAACCCGTTTCGATATTACGCTTTCAAACAACGTTACTTTCAGCTTGGTATTAAAGAGCAACGTATTATTATTTATCGATTATGACAATATATCGTTCTTCGACAACACTTCGGTAGATGACAGTGCTCCCGTGATCGAATGGACGCAAGATAAAAATATGCTTGAAATAATCGAAGAAGAAGGAAATAAAAAATTGGTTTATACTCCTTCCGACACGGTTAGAGGCGACGCTGTTTCTAACGGCAATAACGGCGCTATTAACTTCTCGCATACGGGTAGAAATAATTATTGGTACAATATCGCTTACGATACGGTCGGACAAATTACTATTTCTTTCGATTATAAAATAGATTTGGGCGAACAGACAGAAAGCTATTATTCGATTTTCTATTATAGCGTTTCGGAAGGCGGTTTTAAAACAGCAAAAATAGACGCAAACGAAACTCATTACAGTATTACCTTTAATGCCGAAGATTTGGTTTTATTCCGTATTTACTGTCCCGTATCGGACGCTTCGTTGTATGAAGGTACGAGTATGACCATAGATAATTTTAAAATCGTAAAGAATTAAATTTTGAGGTGTTTTTGTGGAAAGAAAAAGCAATTATATAAAAATATTAACGCTTATCGTTGCCGTCGTAACGGCGGTAGCGACGGCGTTGACGCTTGCGCCCGTTAAAAGCCGTTCGGTTATGGCGGTGGAAAATTACGAGGTGGCAGGCGGAAGGCTCGTATACGATTTCGAAAACGGGCAACTTACCGATTTCGATTTGTATACGGAGTTTGATAAACTTCCATATACGATGGACGGCAAATTGTATTTTTGGGTTCTTGCCGAACAAAAAGCTATTTTAAAAAAGCGTAGTTATTCCGACGTTGAAGTAAACGTGGATATTATGACGATTAATAAGTCCGGAAAATTCGATAGCGGTATTTACGTGCAAGCTTCGGAAGCGGATTCCGATATGGACGCAATAAAGGCATGGTGCGTCAATTTGGAAAGGGGAGCGGGTGATACGACGTATTATTTAAAACTTCACCGTTTCGATAACGCTTATCTTGGAGCAAAGGTTGAAATAGGCGGATTAAAACTTCCTATGGATAAAGTTCATTTAAGGGTAGTTGTGAAAAACGGTATGCTATATGCGTTTGTGGATTATCAAGAAACGCCCACGATAACGTATTATATCGGAACCGACGAAGGTAAAATAGGAATGAGAAATTTTTATTCACCTAATTATTTTGATAACTTTACCGTTATAGGAGAGGGTAATTCGTATGATTATTCCGAACTTTTTCCTGCAATAGAAAAGGCGAGAGGGTATAATACGGACGAGCTAACGGAAGAAAGCGGAAATAGGTTAAAAACCGCGCTCGATAACGCCGTTGCCGTTTTGCAAACGACTGTAACGCAATATGAAATAGACAAAGTGGCAAAAACGCTAAACGACGCTATCGACAACGTTATTTATAAACGAGCTTTTTCAGAGTTGGTTAGAGTGTTATCTCAAGCTGAGGCTATTACTAACGAAGACGGGAAAGTGTATACTAAAAACAGTTGGAGTTCTTTACAGAAAGTTATTGCGATTTGCTCGCAATTAACCGAAGATGGCGACGAACAAGTAATTTCTTATTGGACAAACAGGCTAGAGTATAGAATTTCTGCTTTAATACCCTATTTGACGGAGGTGAAGCAATGAAAAGAATATTATCGGCTATAATGTCGTTGGTGTTCGTTATGACGGGTTTTATAATAAAACCGCAAACTAAAACAATGGCAGTTACTTCAAGTCAGACCGAAAGTCAAACGCAAGGAGCGAATATGAAAAAAACAGAGAGCGAATATTACCGCTTTATTAACGATTTAACAAATTTCCCCATAAATTTCGTTTACGACGACGTTTATTATTCGGGTTTTCACCCCGCTTATTTTAAAGAAGAGTCATGTGAAACGTATAGCGAGCGAAACGGAATAATAACAAAAATTATTCTTCGTCGTGAAAATATTAAAGTTACGATAGAATCGGGATATTATAAAGATTATTCCGCTTACGATTACACGGTTTATTTTGCAAACGAGGGCGAAACTAACAGCGGAGTGTTGCGTAAAATAAATGCGGTCGATATGACGATAAAAGGTAAAAATGCGCATTTAAAAGGAATATACGGGGATTACGATTATCAATATGAGCCTTATGATAAAGACTTATCGCAAGAGGACGTTAACTTTACTAATACCAGAGGAAGAGCTTCTCATACCTATTTTCCTTATTTCAATCTTGAAAACGATGACGGCGGAGCTATTTTAGCTATCGGTTGGGGAGGAACGTGGCAAGCAGATTTTAAATATGACGAAAGCAGTGAAAGTACTCGTTTTACGGGAACCGGCGTAGTTGGTTTTTGCTCATATTTAAAACCCGGAGAAGAAGTTCAAACTCCTTTGATAGGCGTTGTAAGGTATTACGAAAAAGATGAAGACAAGGCTATGAATATGTGGCGTAAATGGGTTATCGATTGTAATTATCCGAGAGATAATTCTTCCACGGACGAATGTGTTCAGCCGTTTTCTACTTTGTATTTTGCTTTCGATATGGAAAATCCTAATAAGTACAATACGGACGGAAGTACTACGGAAGACCATACTACTTGGAAAAACAGTACTGACGCCGTGTATGAAAACGGATTAAATATAGATTATCAATGGTTTGACGCAGGCTGGTATTTTGACCCGTACGGGCAAACTGTTCCCGCTGACTGGTGGGGAACGGTAGGAACGTGGGAGCTAGATACCGTAAAATGGCCTGATAACACTTTTAAAGAACGTGTAGACGACGCCCATGCGCACGGCAGTAAATTTATCGTATGGTTCGAACCGGAAAGGGTATCGCACCTCGACGGAATGGTTGCAAATTATAATTATAAAAGAGAATGGGTTTTATCCGATCACGGTAATAATAATTCTTATATAAACAATTTAGGAATTAAAGAGTGTTTGGACTGGACTTTGGAAAGAATACTTAACTTCCTTGAAAAGTACGATATTGACCTTTACCGTGAAGACTTTAATATCGACCCCGGAGTATTCTGGACTATCGGCGACGGATACGAGGGGAAAAACCGTATCGGTATTACGGAAAACCTTTATATGCAAGGACATTACGCATTATGGCAGGGTATTATAGATTGGTGTGCGGAACACGGAAAGTGTACGTTTGTAGACAGTTGCGCTTCCGGCGGAGGTAGAAACGACTTGTTGACTATGCGTTACGGCGTTCCGTTAAACAGAAGTGATAGCGACCGTTTTCTTACGGTAACTAGATTGTCTATGACTAATCGTCTTTGCTCGTGGATACCGTTTAACGGTACGGTTGCAAAAGATTCGGCAACGCTTACCGACAACTTCGTCGACATTTACACCCTTCGTGCGTCGTATATGTGCGTTTATAATCCCCAAGCTAACTATTATCTTGAAAGAGATACCATTGATTTCGATTTATATCGTCAAGGACTTAGCGAGTTTAACGAAATGAAAAAATATCTTTTAAAAGATTTTTACGCTTTAACGCCCGACCATTCCACTAGCGACGATACGAAATGGACGGTTTTCGAATTTTTCGATACGGATGCCGACAGCGGACTTATACAAGCGTTTAGGCAAACCAAGTGTGATGAAAAGACCATAACGGTTTATCCTAAGGGTTTAAAGGAAAACGGTTATTATACCGTTAGGGACGTAGACGGAAAACTTTCAGTTGCCAAGGTAAAGGGGTCGGCTTTAATGAAAGGATTAAAACTTACTGCCCCAGAAGCTCGTACTTCGATAATGCTGTATATCGAGCCGTATAAGGCATGATTTAATGAAAAATTTCGTTTTTCTTTACGTGCAACAGGATAAAAAACTACAATATAATTTTTCGTAAGGAATTAAAACGAATTTAACCGCTTGAATTTTTCAGGCGGTTTTTTTATAATTAAAAAGGAAAAACGATTTTCAGTGTTGCTGGGGGAGAGAATGAGGAATTTTCAGTATATATGTATTGAAATTTGTCGTTGTATTATGATAAAATATTACCAAGGAGTTTTTAATTACTACAAAAATAAACGAGGAGATTAAAAATGAAAGCAAAAACTTTAATTGTCAGCTTGCTTTGTTCGATTTTCGTTTTTTCTTACGGTTGCTCGGCTTCTAGTAATACTACGAGTTCTAAACCGCAAAGTTCGGTAACGATGTCGGACTCGGCAACAAGCGATAGTCCTTCAAGTAAGGAGGAAAGCTCGACGAGTTCTTCGTCTGAAAGCTCGGTAGAAGGTCCTACGGAGAGTGATTCTTCTTTTGATAGCTCTACTAATAGCGAAGGCGAAAAGGATAATTCGAGTTCTTCTATCGATGACGAAAAAGATAGTTCGAGTTCTTCGGGTTCGTCCACAGATACGCCTGTCGAAACGTTCTATGAGGTTAAGTTCGACGCAGACGGCGGAACGGGAAACGTGACCGTTGCCGATAAAAAAGAGAACGAAACGTTTAATTTGCCTGAAAACGGGTTTAATAAACAATATTATACTTTTATCGGATGGGGCTATAACGGAAGTATTTACGCCGTAGGCGACAGTTTTTCTATGCCCGCAAGCAACGTAACTTTTACGGCTATTTGGAAGTCCGATTACCCCGGAACGCCTGCCTTTTCTGATTCTTCATATTATTACGATAGGCTTGGCGGTGGAAAGCTAGAACTTCCTTTTGATCTTGACGGGGCGAAAATTTATTACGTTTACATTGACGGAGTAACGCTTGACGGCAACGTTTGGTCGTATAACGCCGATAACGCTTGTCTTGAAATAAACGAGTATACTATGATTAGGCTTTCCGACGGCGAACATACTTTAAAAACCGTTACGGACGCAGGCGACGCAATTCCCGCAAGCTGTAAAGTTATTACGGACAATTCCGTTGTTACTGCGTTTAATTCTTCCGCTGTTTCAACTTTCAAATACGGAAAAGACGAAGGGATAAATCTTAACTTTAATTTTAACGGCACTACCGTTAAACAATTACGTCAAGGCAATAGAATTATTTCTTCCGATTATTATAGCGTAAGCGGAAGTAAATTGTTTATTTCTTCCGAATGGTTAAAACGCTATTATAAAACGACCGAATACGAAGTAGTGCTTTCTAACAACGACGTGTATAGTTTCAGTGTGGCGACTAACGTAATATTCTATACCGATTATGACGTAACGACCATTCACGACACGACTAATTCAAACGTGGGAGCAAATTCGTTATATCAATATTATAGTGCGGTGTCCATAACGGACGCACCTACGAGTTTGGGTGGTAGCGGTAAATGTTTGAGAATTAAACCTAATACCGTAGATGTGGCGCTTGACTGTAACGGATACCTTACGCTTAAAAGTCCGTCTTGTACGTATACTTGGTACAACGCAGGGTTCGATTCGGGAAAAACTTATAGAGTGTCTTTTGACTATGCGACGGAAAACACCACTACGGGCGAGTTGTTGTATAGAAACGAAAGCGGAAGCTGGGGACAAGATTTACTCATCGGTGCGACTAACGACAACATAAAACACCATTTCGAAGCTATTGTAAACGGCGAAACGATAGGTAAAGGATTGTTTTTAAGGGCGTTCTTTAAAGGCGGAAGCGCAGGTTACGTGTACGTAGACAACTTCTTGATTAGCGAAGTTGAAACAAGCGGAACGGTTAACGTCGTTACGAAAAACGCCGAAGTCGTTTACGGAAACAGCGATTTAACTATAATGGGAGATTTTAACGACGTTGAGATAATTTCCATTAAAAGACAAGGAACGAATTTCTGGGATAATACTTACGATAACGACAACGGTTCAGACAATTTTGCCGTAACCAACGGTTATATGAGCCTTGACTACGTAAAAGAATTTACTTGTTCGAAGATAGTGTTTAATAAAGCTTTCGTAGACCAAATTTACGGAACGGAGACTTTTATTATAACCTTCTCCAACGGACAAACGGGAACATTTACCGTTACGAGTAATACTATGTTCTATACTAATTACGACGAAACCTATATCAACGAGGAAACCGAGGGAAATATAAGGTCTTGTCAAGATACCGCTATGAGGTCGATAGTCGATTACAACGGCGGAAAAGCTTTAAAATATACCCCCGGTAAAGCAGTTCAGTCTTATGCGAACATGTGGGCGAACGGCGATAATAACGATTGTAAAATAATGACTTTCTCGAACAACGCAGTAAATCACTGGTGGTGGGAATTCGATTTCAATACGAGTTCAATTATATTCGTAACGTTCGACTATGAAACGACTAGTGGAGATTTCGTATTCCAATATTGGGATGCTTCGGGTGGAAGAAACAGTGTGGCTCTTTCTTCGGGTAAAGGTTCTTTCTACAAAGAAATACCTAGCGACACGCAAGCTTTTGCGATAGGTTATGCAGGAACCACTAAGCCTGCCGATAGTGTTTATATGATAATAGACAATTACGGTTTCGGAATGTGTGAAAGTTCTATAAAAATAGATAAAGCCACGATAGAAACGACTTTCGGACAAACTGAATTAACCGTAAACGGAGAATTTAGCGGTGTTACGGTTACTGCGATTAAAAGACAGGGAACGAATTTCTGGGATAACACGTTTTATACCGGTGCCGAATTAGATAACTACAGTGTTTCTAACGGATATATGAGCCTATCGCACATAAAAGAGTATACGGACAGTAAAATCGTATTCGACGAGTCGTTCGTATCTCAATTGTACGGAACCGAAATAATTACTTTGACTTTTTCCAACGGTGAAAGTTCCAACTTTAAAGTTAGTAGTAATACGTTGTTTTATACCAACTACGACGAAACTTATATCAATCAAGAAAACGACGGTAACGTTGAGTTTTGTCAAGATACCGCTATGAGGTCTATGGTAGACTACAACGGTGGAAAAGCGTTAAAATATACCCCCGGCAACGCCGTTCAAGGGCATGCAAACAATTGGGCGAACGGAGCGGGTAACGATTGTAGAATAATGACTTTCTCTAATTACACCGTAAATCACTGGTGGTGGGAATTTGAAATCGGAACCGACGGAACTTTGTTTGTGAGGTTTGACTATGAAACAACAGCCGAAGGATTTATGTTTCAATATTGGAACGCTTCCGGTGAAAGACAAGATTTTGCTTTAAATTCCGGTAAAGGCACGCTTTATAAAGAAATAGCGATTAACGATTTACAAGCTTTCGCAATAGGATATTCGGGTACGACGAAACCTGCCGACAGCGTATATATGATAATCGATAACTACGGTTTCGGAATTAAGGCGTAAAGGAGGGATTATGAAAAAGAAATTATTGTGTATTGCGATATCTTTAACTATGATAATGGCAACGGTTTTTTCGGTCGGGTCGGTTTTTGCAACGGAAGTCTCCGTGCCCGGAGGAGAAACGAGCATAGTCTTTGAAGACGAAGATATAAACAAATTCGATTTATATACCGAGTTCGATCAATTGCCTTATATTGTCGACGGAAAACTTTATATGTGGAGTTTGGCGGAGCAAAAAGCGATATATAAGGTAACTTCCTTTTCCGACGTGGAAGTTGAGGTCGATATAGGGACCGTAAACAAAAACGGTAAATTCGACAGCGGAATTTTAATTCAGGCGTCGGGCGTGGGCAGTGCAATAGGTGCGCTTACCGGTTGGGGAATTAGTATCGAAAACGGTACGGGAACTAACTTTATCAAGCTTCACAGATGGGAAAATCAAGTTTGGCAAGGCGTTAAATACGAAAAAAGCGGAATAATTTTAAACCAAGTAAACCACTTAAAAGTAGTTGTAAAAAGCGGAGTTTTGTACGCTTACTTAAATTATTCCGAAACGGAAGAGTTTTCTTACAACGTAGGTAACGTTTCGGGTTACGTCGGGTTTAGATGTTATTATGCGCCGAACTATTTTAAGAATTTTTCCGTTAAGGGAACTTATTTACCCGTAAGCGTAGGGGAGTTAACCGTTTTACTCAACGAGGCGGAAGCGATAGATAAAGATTTATTGACCGCAAACAGTAAAAACGTTTTGACTTCGGCTATAGAAACGGCGTCGTCGGCTAAAAAATCCGCAACGGACCAACTTGTTATAGATAATGCGGTTACGGCTTTAAAAACTGCGTTAAATAAACTTAATTACAAGCATACTTATGCCGAGCTTACCGTTTTAATCGGGCAAGCGAAAGAAATAAAAAACAACGGAAAGTATACCGAAAACAGTTATAATGCGTTGCAAGGCGTTATATCTCGTTGCGATACGTTAAAAGAAACGGATTCGGAAGAAGACGTGTCTTACTGGTATAATCGTTTGGAATTGAGAGTTCAGACGCTTATATCTTATAAAATCGAGGGATAAAGGAGATTAAAATGAGTAACGGAATTAAAAAACTATTATCATTTTTGGTTGCTTTTATGCTTGTGTTTACCGTTATTTTTACGGCGAAAAACACAAAAGTCGGTATAATTTTCGGTGAAACGGAGGCAGACAGCGTGAAAACAGAAAGAGAATTTAACGAATTTATAAACGATTTATCCGCTTTCCCCGTAAACTTTGTTTACGACGACGTTTATTATAGCGGTTTTAGACCAAAATACTTTAAAGAGTCGCAAAGAAGCGTAACGGAAAGTCAGGATGAAGATACGGTAACGGTTGAAATTCTTTTAACTAGAGCAGAGTTAATGATAAGAATTTCAGCAAACCTATACCGTAGCTATAACGCTTACGACTATACCGTCTATTTTGAAAATATTTCAGACACGGATTCGAAAATTTTAAGTAACGTGGTTTCTTACGATTACTATATAAAAGGTGCAAATCCGAGATTAAAGGGAATTTTGGGCGATCACGAAAATCAATATGCGCCGTACGACTACGATTTAACGCAAAAAAACGTTAATTTTACCAGTACTTTGGGTAGGGCAACGCATGTTTACTTCCCCTATTTCAACGTGGAAACCGATGACGGCGGATATATGCTTGCGCTCGGTTGGGGCGGAACTTGGAAGTCTGATTTTAAAGCGGAAAACGGAAAAACGCACGTTCAACTTTCAAGCTGTATCGGTTATTACGCCGAGGGTACGAGTACATACTTAAAACCGGGCGAAACCTATAGAACGGCTTTAATAGGCGTGCTTAGATATTACGAGCGTGACGAAGACAAGGCTACCAACGCTTGGCGTAAATGGATGGTAGACTGTAATTTACCTAGAGAAAACGCAAATACCGACCAGCCCGTTTCGGCGAGTATGTCGACCTGTCTTTCGGTTGATAGCGATAGGGATTGTACCGACGGAAGTATAAACGAATATTACGGAAGTTGGCAACGTTCTTTGGACAGTATGTACAATCACGGTGTGGATATAGAATTCCGTTGGTTTGACGCAGGGTGGTATTACGATCCGTACGGAAACACCGTTCCTTACGATTGGTGGGGAACCGTCGGAACGTGGGAATTAGATACGCAGAAATGGCCGAACAACTCCTTTAAGGAAAGCGTTGATTACGTGCGTACAAAAGGCGGTAAAACGCTAGTTTGGTTCGAGCCTGAAAGGGTTACCCATTTAGACGGATTAACGGCTAATTATAGCTATAAAAGAGAATGGGTTTTGTCCGATTGGGGCACAAATAACACTTTTATCAATAATTTAGGCAATAAAGAGTGTTTTGATTGGACTTTAAACAGAATTCTTTCTTTTATGAACCAAAACGGAATAGATTTATACAGAGAGGACTTTAACTTAGACCCTGCGATATTCTGGAGCATAGGCGACGGAGTTCAAGGCGATAGAAGACACGGTGTTACCGAAAATCTTTATATGCAAGGACACTACGCTTTGTGGGACGGAATAATAGACTGGTGCGCTCAAAACGGAAAATGTACGTACGTAGACAGCTGTGCTTCGGGCGGAGGAAGAAACGATTTGGAATCCGTTCGTCGTTCGGTACCGTTGCTTCGTTCGGACTCGGATAGAACTACCATATCGTTAAAGCTTGCCTATACTACGACGCTTTGCAAATGGTTGCCTTATACGGGAGCCGTTGCGGGAGATAAAACCGATCAATTATCGGCTGCCGATTTAGACGCTTACGTAATGAGAGCCGCTTATTTACCGCACGTAACGCTTAACGCAAGATGGTATTTCGAGCAAGACACCATTAAATGGGAAAGCATAGTCAGTAGCAGAAACGAGTGGAAAGAAGCTAACAAGTATTTCTTAAAGGATTTCTACGTTTTAACGCCTTATAGAGGGGTTAATAACGAAAGCGACTGGACTTCTTATATGTATTGGGACAACGATACCGATTCGGGCTTATTGCAAGCGTTTAGACAAAGCGGTTGTTCTTACGATAGTATTACGGTAAACGTAAAAGGCGTTAACGCCGACAGATATTATAAAGTAAGGGATATCGACGGAAATCAAAGCGTAGCCCGTATTAAGGGTAGCGAGCTTAAAAACGGTCTTACTATAAGAGCAAGTTCCGCTAGAACAGCAGTGGTGTTATACATCGAGCCTGTAGCTTAAAGTTTAAAACTTAAAATCACAACGGCTGTCATTTTCTATAGAAAAGAGAATGACAGTAGTTTTGTGTATTTTTTAATTTTTCGGCGATAAACCGAAAAAGAAAGGCTCTTGTAATGAACCCTGAACAAATGGTA
>CAZRMT010000001.1:20426-99717 GCA_964601265.1 uncultured Christensenella sp. | reverse complement strand
TTCTTTTTCTATTATTTCAAAAACTTTGCTACTCATAAATATTTCCTCGAATTTATTTTATAATTTTATTATTATACATAAAAGAAATCATTTTGTCAATAAAAATTGATAACCATACCCTTAAATCAAATTTTAGCATAAAAAAACCGCCGTTTAAAACGGCAGTTCTTTTATAAAATCAAAATTATTTTACAAATTTTTTAACAAAATCGGGCATCGAAACAAAATCCGAACTAATCGTCATAATAATTTTCAGATCCTTGTCGGCTTTTTCCAAATCCTCGAAAACCGATTTTAAGTCTTTTAAATCGCATTTTGCAATTCTGGCTATTCCGTCAATAAATAAATATTCGATATCGCTGTTTACCGCAAGCATACCTTTAATAAAACCACGCAATTTATCAACGTTGTCTATCTCGTACTCGTCGGCAAACACACACTTAACGGCGAAGTCTATAGTAACGGAATACTCTCTACTTTTAGCTAAAAATACCACGTTACCTTTAGCGTCTTTTACGCTGTCGTTAACTTTATCGAGTATTATTTTTGTTTTGCCTGTTCCCTTAGGTCCGTAAATCAAAGAAATCATAAAAAGTTGACCTCCAAAGTTATTTGTCTATATTTTATAATAAATTTCTTTGATTTTCAATACTTTTCCGAAAAAAAATGTTTTTATTTTAATTCGCTTATAAATTTAGCTATTCTTTCCACGCCAAGCTTAATATCGTCTTTGTTAATAGCGTAGGAAAGCCTAATAAAGTTATCGTTTTCAAACGGTAGTCCCGGAATTACAGCGACGCCTGCATTTAATAATTGTTTTGCAAATTCCACGCTGGTCAAAATTTTTACTCCGTTATAATGTTTTCCTAAATATTTTTCAATATCTACAAAAACGTAAAAAGCTCCTTGCGGATTGATATATTCGATACCGAACGCATCTAACTGCTCGGTAATAAAATTCTTTCTATCCTCGAAAATAGCCGTCATTTCACCGATAAACTTATCCCCTTCTCTCAACGCCGTTACGGAAGCGTATTGAGCTATCGAATTTGCATTACTGGTAGTATGGCTTTGCACGTTATTTATTACGCTTGCAATATATTCGTCACAAGCAAGATAACCTATTCTCCATCCCGTCATTGCATACGCTTTGGAAACGCCGTTTATAACGATTGTACGCTTTTTTATTTCTTCACCCAAAGAAGCTATACTTACGTGTTTTGCTCCATCGTACACTAATTTTTCGTATATTTCATCACTAATCACGTAAATATCGTGTTTAACTATTACTTCTGCAATAGCTTTTAATTCTTCCTCAGAATAAACCACCCCCGAAGGATTGGATGGGGAGTTTAATATTAAACATTTCGTTTTAGAAGTTATTGCATCCTCTAACGATTTAGCCGTTATTTTATAATTTGTTTCTTTAGTCGTTTGTAAAAATACGCTTTTACCACCGCAAAGTTTAACTTGCTCGTTATAAGTAAGCCAACAAGGACACGGAATAATAACCTCGTCACCCTCGTCAACAATTGCAAAAATAGCGTGATATAAAGAAGCCTTCGCTCCCGAAGAAACGATTATATTCTTTGGCGTATACTCTATATTATTATCTTTTTTAAATTTTTCGCATATAGCTTTTTTAAGCTCGGGCATTCCGGAAGAAGGCGTATACTTGGTAAAACCTTTATCTAATGCCTCTTTCGCTGAATTTCTTATAAACTCGGGCGTAATAAAATCAGGCTCTCCCGCCGTAAATCCGACTACGGAAATCCCTTCGGCTTTCATCTGTTTTGCTTTTGCGGATATTTCCAATGTCATAGACGCAGGTATTTGTCCGGCTCTTTTTGAAATTTTCATATATTTATTCCTCCGATTGTAAAGATAATTTTGCCTCTCTGTCAGCAATGGCCAACGCTTGTACCATATCTTCTATATCACCCATTAAAAAATTTTCTAAATTATAAAGGGTTAAAGATATTCTGTGGTCTGTAACTCTTCCTTGCGGAAAATTATAAGTTCTTATCCTTTCGGACCTATCGCCTGTCCCGACTTGATTTTTTCTATTTTCGGCATATTGAGACTTATATTGCTGATTATAGTAATCGAAAACCCTGCTTTTCATTACCTTCATAGCTTTTTCTCTATTCTTTATTTGAGAACGTTCGTCTTGACAATTTACAACTATTCCGGTCGGGATATGAACCATTCTGATACAAGATTCTGTTTTATTTATATGCTGACCGCCTGCGCCACTGCTACGGCAAGTTTCTATTATTAAATCCTTATCTTCGATATTTACTTCAACGTCTTCAACCTCGGGCAACACCGCAACGGTACAAGTAGACGTATGAATTCTTCCTTGCGACTCGGTTTCGGGAACCCTTTGCACTCTATGAACACCGCTTTCAAATTTTAATTTAGAATAAGCGTTTTTACCGTTAATTGAAAAAACCACTTGCTTAATTCCGCCAAGTTCGGTAGAGTTCGCCTCAATTTCTTCCGTTTTCCATCTATTCTTTTCGGCAAAATTTATATACATACGATATAGTTCGTACGCAAACAAAGCAGCTTCTTCACCGCCTGCACCCGCCCTGATTTCCAGAATTACGTTTTTGCCGTCGTTAGGGTCTTTAGGAAGCAATAAAATTTTTAATTCGCCCTCTATTTCTTCAAGCTTTTGTTTACAAGAAAAAATCTCTTCTTCTAAAAGCTCTTTCATCTCTTTATCGGTTTCTTCTTTTAAAACCTGTTTTGCTTGCTCTTGTTCGGACAAAACTTTTTTGTATTCAAGATATTTTTCCGCCGTTTCTTCGATTTCGGCACGCTCTTTCGTTAATTTAGTCCATAAATCTATTTGAGCTATTATATCGGGGCTTGAAACCTGTTCCGTTAAATAATTAAATTTTTCAAGAATTTTTTCTAATTTTGCTATCATTTATTTACCACTGCTATTCTGTCGTTTCCGCTTAAATCTTTAAAAATTTCAACCGAAGAGAATTCCGAAAAAATTTCTTTAATTTCGGTTGCTTGATTATATCCTATTTCTAAAAACAAAACGCCGTTTTCTTCTAAATAATTCTTAGCTTGTAAAGCTATTTTTTTATAAAAATACAAGCCGTCGTCACCGCCGTCCAATGCCAATACGGGCTCGTAAGACAACTCTTTATCCAACCCGACTATTTCTTCGCTTTTAATATACGGCGGATTAGAAATTATAACGTTAAATTTTTCCGTAACGGTTTCAAACAAATCGGATTTTATAAAATTTATTTCCGCTTGATTTTTACCTGCGTTTTCCCTTGCCAAACAAAGAGCGTTTTCATCAACGTCGCTAGCCGTAACCAAACAATCGACTTTCTTTTTTACAGCAATGGCAATCGCACCGCTCCCCGTACACAAATCCAAAACCTTATCGCCCGATTTAATGGATTTTAAAGCTTTATCGACAAGTTCTTCTGTTTCGCAACGAGGAATTAACACTCTTTCGTCAACATTTATAATATAACCGAAAAAGTTCGTATTGCCTAAAACGTATTGTAAAGGTTTTCCCATTAATCTTTCGTCTATAAAACGATTTATTTTTTCAACTTTACAAGGCGTTAAAAGTTTTTCCGATTGAACAATTTCCGAACGAGTTACTTCTCCCACTTCGGATATTATCCATTCCAAATCGCAAACATCCGTGTTACTATTCGTAAATTTGCTTTTGTTTTCATCGTACATGTCCTTAACTTTCATTGCCGTTACGAATTTTTGCGTAGGAATATTTTCGTCTTCGTCCATAGCCAAAACGGTTTTAAAAGAATTAATAGCCACTTCTATCATTTGCCCGTCGGGTTCTTTAGTCGTAAGCTTTTGCAACAACAACCCAGGGGCTTTTAAGACGAGAAACACGGGATTTTCGGTTTTCGCCAAAAGTTTAAGTAATTCGTATGAAAGTCCTGCAACCAAAGGCAATAACGCAATTTTTAGTAAAACTCTCGACCAACCATTTGCCTCAACGAAAGAATTTGCCAAGGAAAAAACCAAAATGCTGATAAACATAACGTAAAATAGAAAAGTAGTACCGCATCTGTTATGAACTCTTGAACATTTTTTTACGTTTTCTACGTTAAGTTCCATTCCGTTTTCGTAGCATGCTATGGTCTTATGCTCTGCGCCGTGATACATAAAAACTCTTTTTATATCTTTTAGTAGAGAAATCAGCACGATATACAGCACGAAAATCAAAATACGAATAAGACCTTCGGTTAAATTATACCAAAAAGAAGTTTTTGAAAATCCAATCCACCTTGAAAATAAATTCGATAAAAGTTGAGGACAAAGAACGAATAGTAGTACCGCAAGTCCCACTCCGATTATCATACTAAACGTAGTTACCACACTCATTAAGTTAATTTTAAACTTTTTTGCTAGGTATTTTTCGAATTTAGAAGGTTCTTCTTCCCCGTATACGGACGCAGAACGCATCAAAATTCTAGTACCGTCAATCAATGAGGAAAAAAAGTTAATAACCCCTCTTATTATAGGAATTCTAAAAAAAATATTTCTCTCTTTTAAAGGCTTTAATCTTTTGGTTTCGGTTCGAATAATTCCGTCGGCATCTCTAACAGAAACACATTCAGATTTTTTCCCCCGCATCATTACGCCCTCTAAAACGGCTTGTCCGCCGACGTAGGTATAATTTTTTTTCTTTTTCCCCATTACGACCTCTTTAAGTAAAAAATAAAATCAACTAATAAAAAAGCTCTAAGTTGCCTTAGAGCTAATTTAAGCCTTGTATAAAACTTAAATATTGTATCTTTTCTTAAATCTGTCAACACGTCCGCCGGCGTCAACCAGTTTCTGTTTTCCAGTAAAGAAAGGATGGCATTTAGAACAGATATCAACTTTTATTACTTCAACGTTTTTAGTAGTACCTGTTAAAAAAGTTTCTCCACAAGCGCATTCCACTTTAACTAACTTATAATCGGGATGTATGCCTTCTTTCACTTTTATCACCTCTCTTGTTTTTTTACGTAACTTATTATATATTAAAAAAAAAACGTAGTCAACTATTTAAAACCTATTTTTTTTAATTACTCTTATTTTGTTGCCATTTTTCTTTTTTTAGGATATAATACAACAGAAAAAAGGAGAAAATATGTTAGTTTGGCAAATAAACGACAAAAAAAACATTCAACAAACAAATAAAACGGAAATGGTTGACGACGTTGAATACTCCAAAATAAAAATAACGAAAGTTTTGCTCGATAAGTTCGCCTACAAATCTTACCTCGGCGACAATAAAATCGATTATCCGTTCATCCCCGGTAGCTTTTCGGTCGGAATTATCAGCGAGTTCGGAAATGACGGCGCATACGAATTCCAAAAAGGTAGTAGAGTTTATCTATCTGCCCTAGTCAACTGCGAAGAATGTTACGAATGTGTCGTCGGCAATGAAGAAAAATGTTCGGATATGCGTTTTTCGGGAAGAAATCAGGAGGGCGTTCTAAAAGAGTTTGCAATAGCTCCCAACAGACAAATTTTTGCCTTACCTTCAACAGTTACCGATAAAGACGCATTATTGCTAGACATCATTGCCCTATGTATTTCGACGATAGAAAAAATAGACGTAAAAAGCGGAGAACACGTTTTAATAATAGGAAACGGAATACAATCGGTAATCCTATCTCAACTAGTTTCCTATTACAAAGGCATACCTATTCTTATTTCGAACGACGAATCAATAAAATCTTTTACAGAAAGCGCAGGCGTATATTACTCTATGCCTGCCGACGAAAACACGGAACGACAAATTAGCGAAATAACCGGCGGAAGAATGAGTCAAAAAGTTATTTACGCTTGCGGAACGGAGCTTTCTACGGATTATATTTCAAAACTTGCCTCACCAAACGCAACGGTTGTATTCAGCGGTTTCGATTATTATAATATAGTCTTGAATTTAGCGAAGGTAATGGATAAACAACTATGCCTTTATTTCGTTAAAAACGGATACGGAAACATAGAAACAGCCATAAATTTACTTGCAACGAAAAAAATCGACACTTCGTTTTATTCGTTTAAACAAATTAAATTTAATGAAGTCGGTAAATATTTTGCCGAGTGCGAAAAAAAAGGTTTCACGCCCTGTTACGTCAACTTAATGGAATTATAATTTCCTTTTAGCTAAATATTTAGCTATTTCGTATATATCACCCGCACCCAAAAATAAAACTGCTTTTTTATTCAGACGATTTATTTCGTCTGAAATTTTTTTTGTGTCAGTAGCATACGGGCAATTTAACGCAAGCGCCAAATCGTATCCGCTCATACCGTCTTTCTCGCTTTCTCTGGAAGGATAAGTTTTATAAATCACCAAATTATCTCTTTGTCCTAAAACGTTTAAAAATTTATTAAATAAAAGTTTTGTTCTTGAAAAAGTATGTGGCTGAAAAACAACTAGAAAATCATTATTAAATATTTTTTTAAACGATTTAACGGTACTTTCTATTTCGGTAGGATGATGCGCATAATCGGCAAAATATTTTACATTATTCTTTTCTCCGAGAAATTCCATTCTTCGTTTTACGCCTTCGTAACTCTTTAATCCTAAGTCAACTTCTTTTAAGTTTATTTTTAATAAATCCGCCGTGCACACGCTCGCTAAAACGTTATATAAATCATGTAAACAAATACTTTTTATTTTCGACGAAAAATAATATTTATGTTTTTTATATACGTCGAAATATATTTCACCTTCACCTACTTGCGTCGTTTTTGCAAAATAATCCGCATTCTCGTTATTTATAGAAAACAAAATAACGTTTTCACCTTGATAATCTTTTAAATTTTCATCGTCTATATTTATTATTTTATATTTTGCCTTATTTAAGAAATTAAAAAAACTCTCTTTCAATTCGTCAAAATTTTTATAACACTCTAAATGGTCGTTATCGACGTTAAGGCAAATCGCAATATCGGAGGAAAACTTATCGATATTTTTTTTATACTCGCAAACCTCACTTAAAAAAATTTCATTTCCGCCATAATATAAGTTTCCGAAATTAACACTTTCTCCGCCCAAGACAATAGTACGCGGCTTTCTATTTTTAATTAGAATATTTCCCAAAACAGAAGTAGTCGTAGTTTTCCCGTGAGAACCTGCTACGCCTATCTTTATACGAAACAATTTCGAGAGTTCATATAAAAATTCTGCTCTGGAAAAAATCGGTATATTATTTATTTTCGCCTGCGTCAGTTCAACGTTCTCCCTAGAAACAGCGGAAGAATAAACAATTAAATCTTGGTTTTTAACGTTATTTTTATTGTGTCCGATATACACTTTTATCCCTTCACGCTCAAGTTCTTCCGAAGTTTCACAACAAAAAAGGTCGCTTCCTTCAACGTTATACCCCATTTTTTTAGACAATTTTGCCAAAGCCGACATACCGACACCGCATATTCCAACAAAAAAAATTTTTTTACTCATTTTTGCATATCTTTCCTATAAAAATATATGTTTTTAAGTATAAAAAAATTTAAAAACGATAAAAAAATTTTTATTTTCTATTGAAATGTAAATTTGGATAAAGTATAATATAAAAAAATGATGAGGTGTAGAAATGAAATTATCTAATGTAAAAATAAGGCTTCTTAACAGAGAAGATTCCAAATTAAAGGCAGTGGCGTCCTTAGTAATCGACGATTGTATCGCTGTTCACGATATAAAGATTATTGAAAACGAAAAAGGTAGAATGGTCGCAATGCCCGCCAAAAAAATCGACGACGGAACGTATAAAGACTTAATTCACCCGATTAACAGCGAAACTAGGAATTTATTTACCGAAGTTATTTTAAACGAATACGAGAAATGTATAAACGGTTAAAAAAATGCTTGCAAGTTGCAAGCATTTTTTTATATGACTTTTTTAAATTTTTCTAAAATTTTTTGCTCTATTCTCGAAACTTGCACTTGCGAAATCCCTATAATTTTTGCGGTTTCACTTTGAGTTTTGTCAAAATAGTACCTCATTATAATAATTTTCTTTTCTCTTTCCGGCAACTCTTCGATAAGCGATGAAAACATTATTTTGTCGAGCAATGCGTCTTCACTAAAAGAATCCGGGATTTTTTCCAATAATTCGGGCATTTCTTCATCACCGTCGTCAATATTACCATATAAAGACACCGGCATTTTTGAAGAATCTAAAACAAATGAAATTTCATCACCGCTCATATTAAACGCTTTTGAAATATCTTCGATTTTAGGTTCGCAACCGTTGTTATTTTTGTATTCTTGAATAAACCTATTTATTTTATATGCCTGATTTTTTATTAATCTTGAGACTTTTATACTTCCGTTATCCCTTAAAAATCTTTTGATTTCGCCTAAAATCATAGGCACGGCATAAGTCGTAAATTTGTTTTCAAAAGAAAAATCATAGTTGTCTATTGCCTTTATAAAGCCTATACAACCTAGTTGATATAAATCGTCGTACTCGACGCCTTTATTAATAAATCTTTTTGCAATACTTTTTATTAAACCCGAATTATTAATAAGCAACATTTCTTTTGCTCGATTATCACCATTCTTTGCTTTTTGTAAAAGATTGCTAGTTTCTTCGGAATTTAGCATTACGTTTATTTCCCTATACTGATTTTCTTTGTTAAACTGACGGTCGTCCCCTTATTTATTTCAGATTTAATCTCAAAATCATCCATAAAAGTTTGCATTATCGTAAAACCAATCCCCGAACGCTCTTTTTCTGATTTAGTCGTAAAAAACGGTTCTAAAGCCTTTTTAACGTCGGGAATACCCACGCCCTCGTCCTTAACTTTTATATGTAATAAATTTTCCTTAATACTCGCCTCTAAAGTCACAATTCCTTGTGAATCGGGATAACCGTGTACTATTGCGTTGGTTACGGCTTCGCTAACCGCAGTTTTTACGTCACCCATTTCCGCTAAGGTAGGATTTAACGGCAACAACAGTGCAGAAATACAATTCCTCGCCAACTGTTCGTTTTCAGATCTAGAATAAAATTTTAATATAATACTATTTTCCATTTATTTTCTCCGTTAGCTTAATTGCGGAATTAAACCGTTTAAACCGCTTATTTCTATAACTTTTTGAACGTTTGGCAATGCTTGTTCCCAATAACATTTAACCCCCACGGAATTAAGTTTTTTATATCTACCTATTAAAAGACCTATACCCGTACTATCCATAAACGTTAATTTCGATAAATTAAACACTGCCTTATTTACCATCATATTTTCATCTATTATTTTATCTAGAACGGATTTTGTTTTTAGTGCCGAATACTCGTCTAATTCTCCGTCAAAAAAAACGTACAAATTCCCCGACACGATTTGATATTTAATTTCCATACGCTTTCCTTTTTTGTTTTATTGTAATATAAAAAAAACGACGAATTCTTATCGAATTTGTCGTTTTTTTAACAATTTTATCGTTTTACGCCCACTCGCCTGCAATTTGAACTATTTCATCAATATAGTTTTTAGCGTCCACGTTTTCTTTTGCAACTAAATTCGTTTCGCAAACACATATATTATCAACAAAAACTTTAACCTTTCCTAACTTTTCGCCTTGTTTTATAGGCGCCTTAACCTTGCTTGGAATTTCGTAAGATAAACTATAATCTATTTTTTCGTTCTTTTTACCGAAAAGATAACATTCTTTTTCATAAACTAATTGAATTTTTTCTTTTTTACCGCCGTTTATTTTTATGACTCTGTCTAGTTCTTCAGCTCTTTCAAAAACACATTTTTCGGAATAATTAGAAAATCCGTAATTAAACATAGAGCTTACCGCATTAAATCTATCTTTGCTTGTTTCACCGCCTATACAAACCGATATCAACCTCATCGCTCCGCGTTTAGCGGTTGCCGACAAACAAAAACCCGCTTCATTCGTAAATCCTGTTTTACCCCCGTCGCACCCGTCGTAAAACCTTACTAATTTATTAGTGTTTGTAAGCGACGTAACGTTGCCCGAGGGGTGTTTTATTTCATCCATCCAAATTTTACTGTATGAAAAATATTCGTCGTATCGACATAATTCTTTTAACAAGAGCGCAACGTCTTTTGCACAAGAATATTGCGTAGGTTTAGTAAGTCCCGTACAATTAGAGTAAAGCGTGTTATCCATGCCCATTTCTTTTGCTTTTCTATTCATTTCATCCACTGCATTCCCTTCACTGCCGTACAACCTTTCGCACAATGCAACGGAAGCGTCGTTAGCCGAAGCAATAATTACGGCTTTTATAAGTTCACAACAAACGTATTCCCCGTTTTCTTCTAAAAAAACTTGTGAGCCACCCATTCCGCTAGCATTTTTACTTGCTATTATTTTTTCGTCTAACAATAAATTCCCGTTTTCAACGTTTTCAAAAGTCAATAATAAAGTCATAAGTTTAGTCATACTTGCAATAGGTAGTCTGGAATTTTCATTTTTTGCATATATTACGGTTCCGCTTTGAAAATCCATTAAATACGCCGATTTACATTTAGCATTTATTTCATCGTAATTAGTCTGCGCCTTAACAATTGTAGTATTAAAAATTGAAAAACACAATAAAATACTAAAAAATAAAGGAAATAATTTGTTTCTCATAAAAATACCTCTTTTATATTGTTAAAGGTAGTTTTTGTATTTTAAACGATAATTATTCTTAAAAATAAATATTTAACGGTCTAAAAAACATTACGAGCAACAATAATTCGTATAAAGCCCCGAAAAAAGCAATTAAAAAACCCATTCCATAGCATTTAAAATATTTTAACGTTAAATATTTCTTTCTGCTTTTTAATCTCATATCATAAACAAGACAAACGGTAAAAAATAAGGCAAACGAAACTATTAAATTTTGTACAAACACGATAAAAATATATATTATTATTCCGTGCACGGAATAAGCGTTATAAAACAAGAAAAAAACGTTACCTAATACCAGTCCTCTATAAAAAAAAGTTATTGCAACAAACACAGACAAATAAACGGATACGCATAATATCCAAAGCAACAAAAAATAAAAAAAATTATTAAAAATTCTTGTAAAAGTTAACTTTATAGGATTTGAATATAACCCTATTATCATCGTGTGATAATTATTGACAACAATAAATAAATCAGAGTACTCGTTTAAATTTTTCCCGAAAATAATTCCTAAAATAACCCCGATAAAATATGCAATTATAAAAAAAATACATAAAATTTGATTGGTACAAAAACTTTTTATAAACCTTTTAATTTTTTTACGGAACATAAAAAGCACCTCATATAACAATATGAAGCGCTTTTATTTTTTATTCGTTTATCATTTTTTCTATTGCTATTCCATAGCCCCGTTGAGGGTCGTTAACGAAAACGTGCGTTATCGCCCCGACAAGTTTCCCGTTTTGAACAATCGGACTTCCGCTCATTCCTTGCACTATCCCGCCCGTTTTTTCTATAAGTTGTTTATCCGTTATTTTTATTACGAAATTTTTATTGCTTTTGTCATTATAATCCGTTTTTACTATCAAAACCGAATACTCTTTTACTTCATTTCCGTCCACACAACAATAAATAGACGCACTACCTTGTTTCGCTTTACCGATTTCCGCTTCCTTGTCCGAAATTTTCTCGGTAATTTTTCCTTTTATACCAACGTTAGTGTTAGAAGTTATAATTCCGATTTCGTCAGACGGCGAAAAAACGCCTTTAAGTTCTCCCGTGTATCCTTTTACTCCTTTATCAACGCCTATAATCATACAAGAAAAAATTTTACCGCCTGAAATTTCAAGTAAATCGTATCCGTCCCTATAAATCGGATGCCCGAGTGCCGAAAAATTTCCGTTTGAATCGTAGTAAGTTATAGTTCCTATACCCGTTACGGCATCTCTTACGATTAAACCTAAACGGTATTTCCCGTTAATATCTTTCACGGGAACGACGTCTTTTAATATGACTTTATCGTTTCTCTTTATTTTAGCAGTTAATAATTCGTTATTATATTCGGATAAAACTCTTTCTAAATCTAAACCGCTTTTTATTTTGTTATCGTTTAAAGACAATAATATATCGCCTAAACGTATATCGGCCTCTTTCGTCGGACTTGATATTCCTTTTTCAGTTAAAACGTCCGTAACCGCCAGCACGTCGACACCCTCTTCGTTTAGTATAAAACCTGCCGTTTGTCCGCCTATATAATAAATCTGCTTTGCATAAACTTTTTTACTATGCGAAAAAGAAAAAAATACCGATACTATAACCATAAATATCAGTATTTTTTTGAAAAATCGTCTAAATGTAAAAGTACCCATAACAAATTTATGGGCAATTAACGAAAAAATATACTATTAAAAAGTATTTTTAAATTCATTAGCCGTTTTTAACATATTTTCTGCGTGTGTTTTGGCAGTTTCATCGCCCGCTTCACCGCCGATTAATCTAATAATTTCATTGATTTTTCCGTCTTTATCCAAGCGCTTTATCGAAGAATAAGTTTTATCCCCTTCTTCGTATTTATAAATTAGATAAGACGCATCGCTCATAGAAGTTATTTGTGCTAGGTGCGAAATGGCAATAATTTGTTTATTTTTTGATATTTCAACAAATTTTTTAGCCATTGTGTTTGCAACGTTTCCGCTAATACCTGCGTCAATCTCGTCGAATATATACGTAGAAACACCGCCAAGCGAAGAGATTTCACTTTTTAAAGCCAACATAAATCGGCTCATTTCTCCACCGCTTATAGTTTTAGCCATATTTTTTAACGGTTCTCCCTTATTCGCCGAAAACAAAAACTCTATTTCGTCTTTGCCGTTAAGCGATAAAACGTCTTCTTTTTCGGAAAAAGCTATTTCAAACACCGCACTAGACATGGCAAGCGTTCTAAGACAAGAAGTAACTTTTTCACAAAGTGTTTTTGCGTTTCGTTTTCTACACTTAGTGATTTCATCGTAAATTACGTTAATTCTCGATTGCAATTTTTCTTTATCGACAGTTAATTTTTCGATAATTTCAGCGCTGTTTAATATTTCTTCGTATTCTTTTTCCGCTTTTTCTAAAAAGTTTATTACAGCCTCGTAACTTCCACCGTATTTACGCTTTATTTCTTTTATTTCGTCAAGTCTTTTCTCGATTTCATCGGCTTCTTGTTCGGAAAAATCAAACGAATCGATTTTATCTTTTATTTCTATGGCTTGCTCGTTAATTACACTTAACGCCTCGTCAAGTCTTTCGCTTATTTTTAAATAATCTTCGCCGTAAGAAGAAATTTGACTTATTTTTCTACCTGCTTGCATTAAAGAATCTATACTTTTTTCGTCTCCGCTTAAAAAAGAATATGCCTCGTTTAATGCGCTCATTATTTTTTCCGCATTTATTATAAGCTTGCGTTTTTCGCTAAGTTTTTCTTCTTCTCCGTCTTTTATATTTGCTTTTTTTATTTCGTCTATTTGATATTTTAAAATATCTAAACGCCTTTCGCCGTCAGAGTTAACCGTTAGTCTTTTCAAATCTTTTAACGTGTTTTTTAGCTCCGACACAGGCTCTATCAAGCTTTGTTTCAAACAATCTAACTCTTCTTTACAGAATTTATCCAAAACGCTAAGCTGGTTTGTGTTATCTAGCAAGGAATAATGTTCGCTTTGACCGTGTACGTCGACTAATAACGACGTTATTTTTTTCAACATTCCGCCCGTAAAGTTTTCTCCGTTGACCTTAATAGAACTTTTTCCGTCTAAAGTAAATTTACGTTTTACAATAAGCTCGTCGTCATACTCCACGTCAAAATCGTCCAAAACTTTTTTTACTTCGTCGTTGTCAATTAAAAAATTAACGGTGACGACACATTCGCTTGCACCGTATCTTATACAGCTTCTATCCGCTTTTGCGCCTAGTGCAAAATTTATGGCGTCTATGATGATTGATTTTCCGCTTCCCGTTTCACCCGACAAAACGTTTAACCCTTCGTCGAATTCAATTTCGGTATTATCGATTAAAGCAAAATTTTTTATAAAAATTTTTCGTATCATTTTAAAATATAATCTAAAGTTTCCTTTACTCTTTCGGCAGTTGAATTATCCGCCGTTACTATCAATAAGTTATCGTCACCCGCTAAACTTCCTAAAACCCCGTCTATATGCTTTTTATCTATAAAAGATGCAACGGCATTAGCATTACCTTCGTGAGTTTTTACAACTATTAAATTTTGTGCGCAAGTAATAGATTCGACCACTTTTTTATAAACCGAGGAAGTAGATGTTTCGGAAGAATTTAATGCGTATCTATATCTTTTTTGTTTTCCGTTAACTTTTACTATATTTAACTCGTTTATATCTCTTGAAACGGTAGCTTGCGTAACTTCCAATCCCAAAGAGTTTAATTTGTCGACTAAATCGTTTTGCGTGTCGAACTCGTACTCGTCTATTATTTTCAATAAAATTTCTTGTCTTTCAGCTTTTTTCATTACTTATCACCCTATTAAATTTTCTACTTAATTTATAAAAAAATTCTTTTTTAAATTTTATCAATTTAAACGTTTGACTGCTTTTTGAAATAATTATTTCATTATCGTCAACGTCGGAAAAATATCTTCCGTCACCGTAAACTGCAGAACTTCTGTCCTTATCAATCGACTTTATTTTTAAAACCGATTTATCGTCGTAAACTATCGGTCTGGATATAAAAGAATGTGAACAAACGGGAGTAATGATAAAGGCAGACACATCGGGTATCAGTATCGCCCCGCCCGCAGACAGAGAATACGCAGTTGAACCGGTTGGCGTGGAAATAATTACACCGTCTGCAAAAAAATTATCTATTTTTTCATTGTTTAACGAGATTTCAAGCTTTATAACTTCGCTAACCAATTCGTCTTTCGGTTTTCTTTGAATAACAACGTCGTTTAAACACAATTTACTTTTACCGTTATGCTCGACTTTTAATAAAGTTTTCTCCGTATAACAAGGGTTACTCGTCAATTCGCTAAAAACCTCGGTCAGTTGTTCGGGAGTAAAATCGGATAAAAACCCGAAAGTTCCCGTGTTTATTACCACGACGGGCACGTCGTAACGAACGGCGTACGGCACGCATTTTACAACCGTTCCGTCCCCGCCGAACACAACCAAATAATCACATTTTTCTTCACAAGAAAGATTAACGTCGATAAAATCTACGTCGTGTTCTTTTAAAACGTTTTTAAATTTACAACAAGTTTCTTTTGATAAGCAACTTGATTCATTTATAAATAAACCTATTTTCATAATTTCGACTTATCAATAATTTCCTTTATATATTCGTAATCTATCGGCTTTGCAACAAGTTTGCTTAGCCTGAAAAAAAATTCAACGTTTTTATCCGCTCTGATAGGAGCAAAAGTAAAATCAATCGGATAAAGTAATTTATCTAAACAAAAATCACGCAATTCGTAGCAAATTTTATACAAAAGTTTTTTATCTTTTAAAATACCTTTTTTGTTTAAAGCTTTTTCTCCACATTCAAACTGCGGTTTGATTAAACAAATAATTTCTCCGTTATCGTCCACGGCTCTTGAAATCGGTTCTAAAATATACTTTAAAGATATAAAACTACAATCGGCAACGGCAATTTCCGGCTTAACGATAAACGTGTCATAAGATAAATTTCTTGCGTTTAGAGTAATGGACTCAACTCTTTTATCGTTCAAAATTTTCTCGTCTAATAAGGAAGTATTTACGTCAACCGCATAAACCTTTTTTGCGTTCCCCATAAGCAAGGCTTGGGTAAATCCACCCGTACTACACCCGACGTCCAAACATATTTTTTCTTTTACCGAGCAATCAAAGTCCTTTAAGGCTTTTTCAAGTTTATATCCGCCCATAGAAACGTATTCTATCGGCTTTGAAACCTCTACTACGTCTCCGTCTTTAACCTCATAAGAAGCTTTCTCGATTTTTCCGTTTACAGTTACCCTGTTTTTTTCTATTAAAATAACCGCTCTATTTCTACTTTCGCTGTATCCGTTTACGTATAAATATTTATCAAGCCTCATCAGTATATTCTATCGCAAAGTTTTATGGCAAAAGCCTTTAACGACTCGCACCCTTTAATATTAGAAATCGAATCTATAGCATTTTGCGTTAACTCTACAGCCTTTTTCTTTGATTCTTCCAAACCTATTGCCTTAACGCTGGTCAACTTCCCGCTTTTAACGTCTTTACCTAACGTTTTACCCATAAGGCTTTCGTCACCTATCTCGTCAAGCACGTCGTCAACGATTTGGAACGCCACGCCTAAATTTAATCCGTATAACTTCAACTGTTCGAAATGGTTATCTTCAGTAAAAAAAGTCGGAATTAAAACGGAAGCCGTAATCAATTTTGCGGTTTTCATTACTTCTATCTCATTTAGCAACTCTTTACTTTCTAACCCGTTTTTTTCAGCAAAAACGTCTTTAAACTGTCCGCCCAACATGCCTTTTATACCGCTATATTTAGCTATGGTTTCAAGACATTTAACACCTTGCATATCGGATATGTTTTTTAAAGCGTGTTCATACGCAAAATTTAATAAAACGTCACCGCACAAAATAGCCGAGCTTTCTCCGAATTTTTTGTGACACGAAAGTTTTCCACGTCTAAAATCGTCATTGTCTATGGCAGGTAAATCGTCGTGTACAAGACTGGAATTATGAATTATTTCTAACGAGCACGCAAAAGGAAGCACTTTATCAAAATCGACGTTTAAAGTTTCGGCAACCATAAGACACAGTACGGGCCTAATTCGTTTTCCTCCGTTCGACAACACGTATCTTACGGTTTGAGAAGGCAAATCGTCGTCTAATTCCGATAAAACCGCCGATAAATAATTCTCAAAAATATCTCTTAATTGTTTTTCGTTATAACTCATATTTCTTTTTAAAAGCTTTTAACGTGTTTTTTAAAAGCATCGCTATGGTCATAGGTCCAACGCCTCCGGGAACGGGCGTTATATAAGAAGCCTTTTTACTACATTCGTCAAAATCAACGTCCCCGCAAAGTTTTCCGTTTTCGTCTCTATCCATTCCTACGTCAACGATTACAGCGCCTTGCTTTATCATATTTCCCTTTAAAAATTTAGCTTTACCTATTGCAACGACTATAATATCTGCGTTTTTAGTGTAAAAAGAAATATCTTCGGTTTTACTGTGGCAAACCGTAACGGTACAATTTTCACGTAATAAAAGCAAACTCATAGGCTTACCTACAATATTACTTCTTCCGATAACGACGGCGTTTTTCCCCTTCATCGATATTTTATACTTTTTAAGAAGTTCAATAACACCGTTAGGCGTGCAAGAAAGCAAGCAATCCTCCCCTAAAACCAATCTCCCGACGTTTTGTTCCGAAAAACCGTCCACGTCCTTTTCAAGAGGAATTAACGACAATAATTTCTTTTCGTCTAAATGTTTTGGAATAGGAAGCTGAATAAGTATCCCGTTTACGTCAGAATTCACAAGGTTTAATATCGCTTTTTCCACTTCTTTTTCAGTGATATTCGCATCTAATTTTACAGAAACGGACTCTATTAAACACTGTTCGCAACCCTTTATTTTGTTTCTAACGTATATTGCGCTTGCAGGGTCGTCGCCTATCATAACGACGGCTAATTTACACCGTTTATCCGTTTTTGCATATATTTCGGTTAATTCGTTTTTTATATTGCTTTTTATTTCTTCCGAAAGTTTTTTTCCGTCTAATATCTCGCCCATCATATCCCCGAATCCTGCTTAAATTTAGCCAACATTCCGTTGATAAAAACAACGTTTCCCTCTTGAGAATACTTTTTCACTAGTTCTATCGCTTCTTTTATTGATACAACGGACGGAACGTCGTCTATGAATTTCATTTCTGCCATAGCAACCAATAAAATCGCTTTATCAACGTTAAATATTCTGTCAGAATGAAAATTTATAGATATTCTCTCGATTTCTTTACTTAAAAACTCATAATTGCTTTCTACAGTTTCAATTAATTTTAGAGCATATTCTCTATCGTCGTCTTTTAATTTGTTAAACTCAAAAATATCTTCATTAATACTGTTTTCTTCAGCAAAGATATCGGAAAAAATTTTTTTAAAAGCAATTTCTCTACAATCTCTTCTCATAAAATTAAACACCGACCTCTTCTTTAAAAACAACGTTATCGACATGAACGTCTACTTTTACTATTTTGTATTTAGACATAGTTTCTACGTTATGCTTTATGCTTTGTTGAATAAAGTAAGAGACTTCGGGAATATTTACCCCGTAAAACATATTTACCGTAACGTCGACGTAAATTCCGTCGGGCTTTACGGTAATTCTAACTCCGTCAAGTTTTTCCTTATCTTTACTTTTATATTTTACCTTTACGCCCTCGGTATTGGCAACGGACAACCCGACGATGCTTTTAAGAATTTCTTCGTTGTATACTACTTTACCGTTTTCATTTATGCTATCGTTTACGTGCATACTTTTTTTCGACATAGTTTCTCCTTTTTACCCGATTAAAGGTTTATTCATTCTTTTTGTATAATTATACCATAAATCATCTAAAATTAACAAGTTATTTATAAAAATAAATACGTTCGTTTGAATTAATTTAATAAAAAAAAACGCCCGTACGCACGGGCGAAAAAAAATTTATTAACTTTTTTTGCTAATTCAAAGAAAAAATAAGAATACAATTTGTTTTTTTAACATAGTTTTACGATATGATATTTTTATAAACAAGTAACCTTTAAAAGATATTTTAACATTCGTCTTTCAGTGTTTTAATTTGTATTATACGCTCATCGGAATAATATTTACGTTTTCGGGCGTAACGTTCATTTGACCGACTATTATAGAATAAATTTTTACAGCGTCCTCTTGCGACAATTCGGAATTAGCCACAATAACGTTTACGCTGTTAGTCGTCGTTCCGCAAGTTACGGCAACGTTTGAAAATCCTTGAGTTTTTAACAAATATTCTAGCATCAACTCGTTTTCCATTGCGCTGGTGAGTTTTAGTTTCATAGTTAAAGCGTCGCTTTTTGCTTCTAAAGTAGTACTTTCGTTTTCAATTATTTCGTTTAATTGTAAAATTTCTTCATTTCTCGTAGTCGCCCTTTCGGTTTTATATTCCACAAAATAATCGGCTGTCGAAACCGACGTTTCTTTAACCGACGTATCCGTTAATATAAAATTAAACACGGCAGTTACGGCAAGCAATGCAATCATGCAAGATAAAACAATAATTTTTTTCTTTTTTGACATAATGATACCTCTTTATATTTTTTTATTTTTTCCCGTTTAAAATTATAACCTTTGAAGAGTCAACGTTTAAAAAAGTTACAACGGCATCCATAATGTTTTGTCTAACCGTTATATTTTTCGCTCCTGAAGACACTATTAAAATTCCTATTATGTCCGGATAAACCTCTCCGTTTTCCACTAATTGTCCTCCGACTAAAACGTTTTCGGTTTTTATTGTTTTACTCGAAGAAGTTTCCGTAACGGTTTCGTTTGTAACGTAAACCTTTTCAACCGTTCCGGCAAGAGAAATTTTTACGGTAACGTTTCCTATTCCGTCAACTTTTGACAATGCTTCCGTAAGCTTATTCTCCAAAACGGTTGCATAATCTTTTTCCGTCGTGCTTTCCTTATTGACGTTTTTCCCTTTTAACGAATCGCTTAAAGAAAAAACAAAATAAACGGCTATTACACACAGAATCGCTACAATAATATATTCTTTTTTTATTTTTTTTATGACACCTTTCTTTTTCTCTTTATTCATAAACATAAATTTGTTCTTTTTCAACGTTAAAATAGTTGCACAGTTTTTCCGTTACTTCTTTTTCGGAATATTCTCCGAGTTCGTTTTGCGGATTTTTTATACTTATTTTTTTTATAGTTAATACGTAATTATCTTCACTTAATTCTATGCTGATTAATTCAGAATTTATTCCGTTTTCCTTTAAGTACGAATCACACACAAAAATCAATATTTTTTCTTGATATTTCATTTCGTTTTCTTCATACGTCGTCTCCTCGTATTTTATATCGCCGTTTGCAAACGAAACGAAAAAATTTATCATTATCAACGAAACAATAAAAGATATTGCGCACATAGAACTCTTTTTCATCCTTCCGTTTGGTACGATTAATGATAAAATCGTAATAATTATCGAAAAAAATATTAAGCTTAAAAATAACTCTTTCACGTCACTCCGCCCGAAATTATACACAAAGTAATCATAACGAAATATATAAAAAACACCATTAAAACCACCCCTATATAGTATGAAAAACTTTTTGCGATACCACTTTGTAAATTAACAATTTTTCCGTCCGAAAAAGGCTCGGACACGCTTGCAATTAACTTTAATAAAAAGTTTAATGCTATTAGCGTAATTAGAGGCTTTATTATTTCAAAAAAAACGGAAAACAAAAAAAATTTTCCTAACGTATTTTTTACAACCAAAGACGACAAAACGAAAACGTTTGCGCTGTCTTTTAAAAAACCACCGACGATAGGTACCGAACCCGTTAAATATTTTAAAGCGAACCTACTTACGCCGTCCGTTTTATCTGCACATAATCCTTTTATCGTCATAAAAAGAGTAAAAACGCCTAAAACTATTCCCATAATCCACTTAAAAGAAGTAGATAGCAGTTCGTTAAATTTACCAAGTTTAACGTTGTCGGATAAATTCGATAACATTGTGGAAACCGTCATTCCCGTAATCAACGGAAACATTATTCCAACTATAATTTTATCGGTAATTACTGCAATTATAGGTAAAGCGGGGCTAAATACGGCAACTCCCGCAGATTGTTTTGAAAAGCTCATTAAAGACAATATTATCGGAAATATCGCCTCTGACTGAGCTGAAATTTTTTTTATACATTTATTTACCTCTATAGTTACTTGAGCAAAAACAATTGCCAAAAGCGATACGTTTATTAGATATACGGCGAAATAGCTCATATCGGACATTTTGCCCTTTTCAGACTTAACTAAATCTTTCATTCCTCCCAAAATCGAAACGACTAATAATACGCCGAGCAACGGAATAATATTTTTTATTTCGTCAACGAATAACGACGTTATGAATTTAAAAAAGTCAACTTCTTCGCTACCGTATATTAGATTTTTAATTTTTTCGGAAAACGTTTCACCGCTAATAGAGTTATAATAAGTTTCGTCTTGAAAAACAGACGAAATTTCGTCAAGCTCTAATCCGTCGATTATTTCAGTATAATCAATCGCTTTTTCGTTTTTTGTTTCCGCTTGCACTTGTTTTTCTCCCGTAAAAACAAGAACAAACAATAATAATATTAACAATACAAAGCATTTTTTCATAATAAATTAGACAACAATTGAACTATCTGTTTTATTATCGGGAAAATTATAGTTAGAACAATCAATTTTCCACCTAAAAGAACTTTATCGGAGAAAGATTTTAATTGCATATCTTCCAATATACCTACGGCAAATTCAGTTAAATAGCTGACGAATAAAACTTTAAGAATTACAGATAGTATTTCTTCGCTCACACCGTAAGACGATGAAATCTCGTTAAAAAAACTGAAAAAATCTATTAAAAAGTTACTTATCAGCGTTAAAACTATTGCCGAACTTGCTATAAGCGCAGGCGGAAAATAATCGGGACAATAGTTTTTTATCCATACTAAAAGAACCCCTATCCCTATACAGAATATAATCAATTTGTATATCATTTTATAAACTAAATAATTGCTTTAATTGTGTAAAAAAATCAGAAACTATCGAAAGAACGAGAGACAAAACTATAATTAATCCCACAAGAGACACCAATGTCGCAACGTCTTCTCTGTCCGATTTTTTTAGAATTTGACAAATAAACGTGATTAAAATTCCTATTCCCGCTATTTTAAAAATTATATCTATACTCATATTAACGCAATAAAAAACATTGCCCCCGCTATAATACCGATTTTTGGAAAAACACGAGCTAAATCATTATACCTTTTCTTTACCTCCCCGAGTTTAACGTCAAAAACGTTTCCGTAAGCCTCTATAAATTGTTCTTGAGTGATAGAATCGCTAATACCTAAATGGTTAAAATAGTTTTCTGCTTCCGCTACGATTTCTTTATCCGCTAAACCGTTTAGACTGATATTTCTTTTTTCTTTTTTACTCGCTTCAAATTCCTCTAATATTTTTATTAAAAGTTCGTCGTCGTAATCTCGAATAAATTCGGGTATTGTTTTTTTGTCGTATTTTATATTTATTAAAAACGAATTATTAAACCTTATCAACGCTTCGACGGTAACTATCTTCTTTTTGTATTTATCGGAAAAATAAAAACCTGCGGTTACACAAAAAACTAAAGCTAAAAAACATTTAATCAATTTTTTCACCTTTATACGAATAAACGTCTTTAATTTTTCCGATTTGGTCGGAAATTACAACGTAATAATCGAAAACCAAGTTATTTAAGTATAATTTTGCTATTCTCTTTTTCGTAAAATCCTCAAAATCATATGCATGTACAGAACAAATAACTTTTACACCGCAGTATACTGCGTCATATATGGCAAGGTAATCGTCAAAGTTACTTATTTCATCGGTTATTATTATATCCGGACGTAAATTTTTAATGGAATAATTTATACCGTCGCTTTTTTTTACACCCGATAAAACGTCGGTATGTATTCCGTAATCCCTAAAATCAAAACCTGCGCATATTTCGTTTTTTTCGTCTACTATTACTACGTTTTTATTAAGCTTGTCCGAAGTTATATCCGAAATATTTCTTAATATCGTCGTTTTCCCCATTCCGGGCGGAGAAATAATTAAAACGTTTTTAATTCTACCGTCTTTAAATAAGCTTGCGATATCTTCTGCACAGTTTTTTATCGAATGAGGAATTCTTACGCATAACGAGGAAAAATTTTTTATAGTTAAAATCTCGTTTTTTTCATATACAAATTGCCCGCCTAGCCCGATTCTTTCGCCGTTTTTGGAAGTTACGTAACCGTGACGTATACTTTCCGCAAACGAATAAACCGAATAATTACAGCAATTATTAAAAGAATCGTTTAAATCATCTTCGGTTACAACGTAATTTAAATCGTTAAAAACACCGTTTAGGTTTATAGATAACGGACTTCCCTTTCTGAGCCTAACTTCATAAATAGAGTTTACGTTAAATTTTTTTAGCAACTTTTTTATGTGACTAGGAAAAAAATCAAGCATAACCTACTATAAGATATGCTTGTACTTTTTTTATTATAACCAACAACCTAACATGAAAAAATTACGATAAATTTCTTTAACTATTGATTTTAAAAAACTCAAATGATATAATGAAAATAAGGAGATTTTTATGAGTGAATTTACTTTAAAAAGCAAAAAAATTCCGCTTTACGACGAATATGAAGTAATCGTTGCGGGAGGAGGCCCTGCGGGCTGTTCGGCGGCGATATCGGCTTCACGTGAAGGAGCAAAAGTTTTGCTGATAGAATTTAGCGGAGCTTTGGGCGGAATGGCAACAGGCGGTATGGTTCCTGCGTGGTGCCCCTACTCCGACGGAGAAAAAATAATATATCGAGGCATATCTCAAGAAGTTTTTGAACGCTTAAAATCGCAAATGCCTCACGTTGATAAAAACAGGCTCGATTGGGTTCCTATAGACTCTGAAAAATTAAAACGCATATACGACGACATGGTTACCGAATCAGGCGTTACCGTTTTATTCTTTTCACTAATCTGCGACGTTGAAAAAGACGATTACGGTAATATTAGTGAAGTTATAGTCTCAAATAAAGCGGGACTTTCCGCTTATAAAGCGAAAGTTTTTATAGACGCAACGGGGGACGCCGACCTTGCGTGTTACGCAAAAGCTCCTTTTGAAATCGGAAACGATAACGATAGAGAGGTTCAACCCGGTTCGCTATGTTTTAAAATGACGAACGTAGACGAGTACGCCTACGTAAACAGTCCCGATATTTTCCCTAGCAACAACCCTCAAAGCCCTTATGCAGATATCATAGCGCAAGGAAAATACAAAAGACTTACCGATAATCATCTTTGTCAAAATTTAATTTCCTCACGAACGGTTGGCTTTAATGCGGGACATTTATATAACGTGTTTCACGACAAACCCGAAAGCATAACTTTCGCTATGATGGAAGGCAGAAAAATTGCCGAAGACATTAAAAATGCGCTTACGGAATGTCGCCCCGACGCTTTTGCAAGCGCAACTATAAGTCAAACGGCAGACCTTATGGGGATTAGAGAAAGCAGACGAATTATAGGCGACTACGTTATCACGATAGAAGATTATCTCGCAAGACGCTCTTTTCCCGACGAAATTTGTCGTTGTTGCTATTATATAGATATGCATGAAAGCAAAAGCGAAAAGAAAAAAATTGAAGAAGGAACTCTTCTTCCCGTGGAAAAACGTTCTCACCACTATTCAAAGGGCGAATCATACGGCGTTCCGTACAGAGCCTTAATTCCGAAGAACGTTAATAATCTCTTGGTTGCCGGACGCTCTATCTCTTGCGATAGACACGTTCAAGCAAGCGTAAGAATTATGCCTGCGTGTATGACAACGGGAGAAGCGGGCGGAGTTGCAAGTTACCTCGCCCTAAAACATAACGGCAACGTTAGAAAAATCGACACAGAAGAACTTAGAAATATTTTAAAACAAAGAGGCGCTTACATAAAATAAAAAATCGTTCTTGCTTTTGCAAGAACGATTTTTTATTATGCGCATTTTAATTCAATTATTTCTTTTTTCCCCGAATAAGCGGTGTATTCCGTTACGTTTAAAATAGTTTCTCCGTCTATTTGCAAAGCCGTAGGTCTGTCAAATTTAACCGTAATACGACTACCCGTTAATATTTTGACGGATTTTTCATACTTTATATGCTCACCTTTAAAAATTTTAGGGAAAATCGTAAGCGTTTTCAACTTGCTTTTTCCATGGAAAACCATTACGGACAACAGCCCTTCCGAATTCATTCTGTTTTGAGAAGGCGTAGGCATCATACCGCCTCCGTAAAATTTACCGTTCATGGTAGGAGCAAGCCAAACGTGTTCATATTTTTCACTTTTTCCGTCTACGATTATTTCTGCATTGACAGGCTTAAAATTAAAAAGTAATCCCATTACCGCTATTTTAGTATAGTTAACCTTTTTTTCGGGGTTTTCTGCTTTTTGTTTATCCCCGACTTCGCAACAATACCCGTCAATACCAAAACCTACGTTATTTATAAAATATTTTTTAATTCCGTTTACTTCTACGCAAGGCAAGCTTGCAAGATATTCGTTAACCTTGTAAGGTTCTTTATCGTTTTTATCTTCTAAATCTCGCCAAAAATCGTTTCCGTTTCCCGTAGGATAATAATAAATATCGTTTACGGGAAAAATATTTATATCGTTAACAAATCTATTAAGCGTTCCGTCTCCGCCACAAATAACTATTGCGTCTTCGCTATTCAGTCCAGAAAAAAAACTATCGTAATCGCCAATAGTCGTAATATCTCTAAATTCAACCTGTTTATCATTAAAAAAATTTAACTCTTTAAACTTCTCGTTTTCCCCGCTTTTACCTGCCAAGGAATTAAATAATACAAAATATTTTTTCATTTGCGTCTCCGTTTTTTTTATCAAATTATTGACTTATTCAACCTAACTCATTATAATCTATTTTAAAAATAAAATAAAGAACATTTAAAAAATATTGTAAAAATATTTACACTGTATAAAAAATGAAATCTAAAGAGTTAAATAATTCATCGAAAAAAACTAAAAAGTTAATAAAAAAAGTTTTTGCGCAAATGCTTGCCGAGAAAAAAGAGATAAATTTAATCTCCGTAAGCGAATTATGTAATCGTGCGGAAATAAGCAGAGGCGCTTTTTACTCTCACTACAACGACATTTACGGCGTTGCGGAAGATTACGAAAGCGAATTGATAGACTTTTTCTTTGACAGCACAACCATTTTAAAGTTGACGAATATTGAACAGTTTATCGACACGGTTTTCGATTATTTTAAGAAAAATAACGAAAACTACGTACTCTTATGTAATTCTAACGATTTTTTTTACGCAACAAAAAAACTTAATAGTATTGTTTGCGACAAACTCACGGAATTATGTAACTCAAACCCGTACATAAGAAACAAAGACGAACTCGAACTTGAAATCAACGTATTTATTGACGGTCTTTTTTGCGAATACATAAAACTGTGTAGAAATTGTTCCGATTTTAATTTGGACGACCTAGAAAAATATACGAAAAATTGGTTTAAACAATTTGTGGATAGGAGGTTTAACAAATGAAAAAACTTGAACCTCGAACACAAGTTTTAAATATCACCGTAAACGACAAAACTAATTTTATTTCACCCTATTCCAAAACGGGAACGCCGATTATAAATTACGACGTGGCGGATTTTTTGGAAAACAGCGTTAAAGCTTTTACGCCTCGTGATTCAATAGTTTTAAACGTACATTCAGACGTTATTACCCCGAATGAATGTTCGGAATTTTCACAAGCAATAAAAAACTATTATTCGCTTAAACAACAAGACGTGATAAGAGATTTAAAAAGAAAAACCTTTTTCGCTACGATAATGTGCTTAATAGGCATTTTCGCTTTGGCGCTTATGATTATAGGCAGTCGTTTTTACAACGAAATTTGGACGGAGTGCGTTGATATTTTTGCATGGGTCTTTATCTGGGAAGCGGTAGATTTATTTTTCATTCAAAAAGGAACTCTAAAAATATTATATAAGCGGTATGACAATTTTATAAAAATGCAAATCAATTTTATATAGCTTGAAATCGGAAAGCTTTTGCTTTCCGATTATTTTATAACTCTATTTTTTTGTCTTTGAAAAAATAAGTTTTGTCTTTTTCTCCTATTTCTCTCAACACCCTACAAGGATTTCCTACTGCAACAACGTTAGAAGGAATATCTTTAGTAACAACACTTCCCGCACCTATTACGCTATTATCGCCTATGGTAACACCGGGAACTACAATTACTCCTGCGCCAAGCCAACAATTTCTACCGATTTTTACACTTGCGTTATATTGATACGCCTTTTCTCTTAATTCGGGCAAAATGGGATGCCCAGCCGTAGCAATAGTCACGTTGGGTCCGAACATAGTGTAATCGCCAACGTAAATATGTGTATCGTCAACCATTGTTAAATTGAAATTTGCATAAACGTAATTACCGAAATGTACGTGTTTACCTCCGAAATTTGCATGAAAAGGCGGTTCGATATAACAACCCTCTCCAATTTCCGCAAACATTTCTTTAAGCAACTTTTGCCTTTCTTCAAATTGAGTAGGTCTAGTTGCGTTAAAGTCATACAGCCTATCTAAACACGCCGTTTGTTCTTTCATTAGTTCCTTGTCTGACGGCAAATAAATTTCGCACGAATGCATTTTTTTCTTTACGTCATTAATCATTTTTTAATATTTCCTCAGCTATTTCTTTTATTTTTTCTACAGTTAGTCCGTTTATTTCTAATTGTCTTTCTATGGTTCCGTGAGATACAAACTCGTCTTTAATGCCTAAATTTTTTATCTTCAACTTAATTCCGTTTTCAGAATAAAAACGCAAAACAGCGTCCCCAAATCCTCCCGTTACAACGTTTTCTTCCAAAGTTATAATCGGCGTTTTTATACCTAAAAGCGTTTCTCCGTCTAAAGGTTTTATAGTTCTGGAATTTATAACGTTAACTTTATAATCGACTTGTTCGCTTAATTTTAAGGCTAACTTATTCATTCGGTAACCAACTGCAAGAATTGTTAAATTTACCTCGTCGTTTACAATAACTTTTTCCCATTTTAAAGAAAAATCGTCATGACAGGCAAAATCTTCAATCAGTCCGTTACAATACCGTATAGCCAGCGGGTACTCGAACTTATACGAAAATTTAATCATTTCACTTAATTCAACGGTATCTTTAGGTGCAAGAATAGTTAAATTAGGTATATGCGATAAAAACGATAAATCAAACACACCTTGATGTGTTTGTCCGTCGGCGCCAACTAGCCCCGCTCTATCTATACATAGACAAACGGGTAAGTTTTGCAAACACATATCAATAACTATTTGGTCGTACGCTCTTTGCAAAAAAGTCGAGTATACGGCAACGTATGGTTTAACCCCGCCTAAAGCTATGCCTGAAGCTAAAGTTAACGCATGTTCCTCACAAATGCCCACGTCTATCACTTTATTAGGATGATTTTGACTTAACGTTTTTAATCCCGTTCCGTCTAACATTCCTGCAGATATTGCGACTAATTCATTAGAATCTGCAAGTTTAGATAATTCTTCACCCAGCTTAGAAGAAAAAGAGTTGACGCTAGATTTAAAATTTTTACCTATACCGTGATACTTTTCAGAATCGTGTTCAAACTGTTCAAAACCTTTTCCTTTCACGGTTTTCATATGGAGCAAATTAATTCTTTGAGTTGTCTTTATATCTTTTAATAGTTTTACCGTTTGTTTAACGTTGTTTCCGTCATACACCCCCGTATACCTCAACCCGAAAAGTTCCAAACCTGCAAACGGAGAAAAAATACGCTTGATAAAACTTTTGAATTTTTTAAGAATTTTTCCAAAAAAGGTTTTTCCTATTCTGCTATCCGCTCTTTTCATTGTTTTAGAATAGGTTTTATTTCTGCTTAAAGCAGTTAACGCCCTATACAAACCGCTTGTGTTTTTACTAATCGACATTCCGTTATCGTTTAATAACACAAGGAATTTTTCGGGTTTATCGGAACTATTAATTAATCCCTCTAAAGAAACGCCGTTTTGTAAAGCTCCGTCACCCACAAAAGAAATTACGTAATAGTCCTCGTTTAATCTATCCCTAGCATAGCAATAACCAAGTCCTGCAGAAATCGAAGAACCCGCGTGCCCCGAACAATAACTATCGTACGAACTTTCAAAAATATTCGGAAATCCGCTTAATCCTCCTTCTTTTCTTATGCTTTCAAAAAGCTCGTATCTTTCACTTAAAATTTTATGAGTATAAGATTGATGCCCTACGTCAAATATAATCTTATCTTTCGGAAAATCAAAAACGTAATAAATCGCCACAATTAGTTCAACGGATCCAAGATTTGCCGATAAATGACCACCGTTTCGTCCTACGACTTTAACGATAATTTCTCTTATCTCTAAGCAAAGTTCTTCTAATTTATTTATCGGTAATTTTTTTAAATCTTGTGGCGTTTTTATCTGCTCAATTAACATATATTTCTCTTTATTGTTTCTAAAATTTCTACTTCTTTTTTCTTGATATCTTTAGCTAATGTTATTTGGCATTTAGCCCTATCAAGATTATGTTCGGGATAATTTATTTTAAAATATTTATCTCCTCTTAAATAATCTTCTAAAAACCTAGAAGCCAATTCGCACGTTATTGCATAAGGCGCTAAACTTAGCGATTTTATTTCCCCTACGGACAAATTGTTTTTAAGTTCCGACAAAAAACCTTTACTAAAAGCTTCAAATCGGTTTAAATCAAAACTAACCTTTGATAAATTTCGCTCGTCTTCTCCCGTAAGAGAACATACGCTTCTTACTGCGTCCCCGAAATCATATGCCATAATACCGGGCATAACGGTATCTAAATCAATTACGGCTAACGATTTACCGCTATCTATATCAAAAAGAACGTTATTACATTTCGTATCGTTATGCGTAACCCTTAACGGAATTTCGTTGTTATTTAACATAGAACATAAATTTTCTGCTTCTGCCCTATTGTCTATTAAATAAGTAAGCTCGTTCTTAACGGAACGCACCCTTGACTTTTCGTCGTCAATAATGGCGTGGAATAAATCCGTATAACGCTTTACCGTGTTATGAAAATTAGGAATCGTTTCATAAAGCGTATTCGCGTCGAAATCGTTTAACATTTTTTGGAATTTACCAAAAGCTTTGCCCGACTCAAAAATTAATTCTTCATTAAAACATATATCGTAAGTAACGGAATTGTCTATAAACTCATAACAACGCCAATATTCTTCGTTTTCATCAATAAAATAAGGTTTATTCGTTTCTACATCTTTATAGAATTTTAAAACCATTCTATCTACGCTTTCTTCACCTTTATAGTTTTCACGCATATAATCGGTTACTCGTACGATATTTTCCATAACCTGTTCCGGATTTTTAAAAACGTATTTATTTATCTTTTGCAGTATAAAAATTTTAATTTCTTTATCGAATACAGTCAATTCAAAAGTAGAATTTATGTTTCCGTTAGTATACGTTCTGTATCCCCTAAAATCACCTTTTATTCCAAATCTTTTTAATACAAGATTAAAATCCATTTACCCTCCTACTTAAACATTACTATCAAGTTTGTTTTTTGTGTGTTTTTTAATTCGTAATAAGAAACGCTAACGCTTCTTAATCCTGCGCTGTCCCTTGCTTCTTTAATGTCGTCAGAAAACTCGGCACCGTAACTGTAATCCAACACCAAGTTAACGGTAAAAGTAGAATAATTATATTCTTTTGCTTTAGAATAAGAATATGCAAACAATGCAGTCAATTCCGCAATACTATTTACGTTGCGATCATACGTATTTCCGTTATAAATAAAAGTATCGTTGGCGTAAAAATCATATACGCCGTCGGCAACTATTTCCGTTCTTAATCCGTCTACGTAACCAAAATTTTCTTTGATTTCTTCGTTTATCATAAAATTATTATACGCAAGCAATTCAAGGTTTTCACTAGTAGAAACGTTTCCGTGAGTTGCGTCGAAAGTGTACCATTTACCGTCTATAAACGCTTCGTTCCACGCATGGTCGGAACTAGTTGCTCTCACACAACGTATACCCTCTAAATTCATAAGACAACTAAAAGTTTTGCTAATACCGTCACAAACCCCGGCGCCGTTGTTTAAAACGCCTTCCATATAATACGCATCGTATGAAAGAGCTTCGTACACGTCACCCGATTCTACTATCGGCAAAACGTATTCGACGTTTTTAATCAAATAGGTATAAATAGCTTTGGCTTTTTGTAAATCTGAACAAGTATCGTCACAAATTTTTCTCAAAATATCCTTACACTTGTTTAATGCCGTTTCGGCGGACGAACCTTTCGTCGGAACGGGCTTTACCCTATGTTCTAAAGCAAAAAATAATTGATTAGTATTCGTAACGCTAACTTCTTTTGCTAAATTTTTATATTTAAAATCATCAAAATCGTCCGTTCTAGTAGAAGAAAAGGCTTCCAACTCGCCAAATTCTATTGCTGAAATTTGTTTAGGTCTGGTATCAACCGAATAAGTTTTTAATTCGGGTTGTTTTTTTGTAACTTTGACGGCAATCATTTTTTTGTTTGAAACGGTTTTTCTCGAATAGCTAATAGAAAATAACGGCATAGTAGACTTACTTAATATTTTTTCCAACTCTCCGTTCGCTTCCGCCTCGTCATATTCTTCAAAATCTACTTCAATAAATTTATTTTCATCTATCTCGTAAAAATTAACGTAATCTAAATACGCCGAAAATTCATCTAAACTAGTGATTTTATTTGTAGGCGTATAATTTTCAAACGCAAAAAAACTTTCGCTTAATTCGGTATACAATTTACCGTAAATGGTAAAGTCACATTCAACGATTGTATTAAAATTATACGAACGTAAACATTCCTCATCTGAAAACCACTCGATAAAATACCCCTCTTCGCAATAAACGCTCGGTTGTTGTAGTTTTTGTCCTACGGGAATCGTTACAATGCCGTCTTGATTAGGCGAATTATATTTATAATCTACTGTAAAATAATCAGAAAACCGTGCGTATAACGTTATATTATGTTTATTCGGGACAATCTTCGTAACTTGCGTTTTATAATCCTTATCTAAAAACCAACCGACAAACATTTTCCCTGAATAAGTGGCGTCGTATAAAGTTAAGTCTTCCGTTTGAAAATAATCGTACTTTAAAGGATTTAATTCGTTATTATTTCCTCCGTTTAACTCATACGTAACAAAATATTCTACAATCTTCCATTTTGCTATTGCTTCTCCACCGTTGTAAACGTTTGCTAATTCTTCCCCGTTATACCACCCCGTAAATATATATCCTTCTTTAGTAGGTGTGGGAAACAACGCAACTTCTTCTAAAACGCAATATTTATCGTTTCCGTAATAAACCCAACTTTCGTCCTCGATTACCCCTCCGTCCGTATATAAAGTATAATACGTTGATTGAGAAACGCTTTTTTCTATTACCGTTATATTGATTTTCTTTTTTTTGTTATTGTTTTGAGCGACAACTACACATTGTCCTTGTTCGATAGCAACTATAATACCGTCGTCGCTAACAGTGGCAATTTCACTGTTAGTGGAATAATAAGTATAATCTTCTTCAAAAATACTATATTCTTGTCCGACTTCAAGCGTTAGTTCTTCGGTTGATTCCTCACCGAACAAACACCCACTAAAAAGTCCGATAACCGATAAAAGAAGTATTATTAAAGTTACTAATCTCTTTTTCATAATAATTTTTTCTAAAACTCCGTTTTAGTCTATTTTTTCTATCGTTATTTGTTTTATAACGCATCTTTTAAGCGGACGGTCATAATAATCCGTAGGTTGCTCGGCAATTTTATCCACAACCTCTATTCCTTCGATAACCTTTCCGAAAGATGCGTATTGTCCGTCTAAATGCAGACTATCCTTGTGCATTATAAAAAACTGTGAACCTGCGGAATTCGGCAACATACTTCTCGCCATAGAAATGACGCCCCTTGTATGTTTTAAAGTATTTTGAAAACCGTTTGCCGAAAATTCCCCCTTTATACTGTACCCGGGTCCGCCCGTACCGTCGCCTTTCGGGTCACCACCTTGAATCATAAACCCACTAATTATTCTATGAAACGTCAAACCGTCATAAAACTTTTTGTTTACGAGCGAAATAAAATTTTCTACCGTAACGGGCGCAATTTCAGGGAACAGTTCTATCTTTATTTTATCTCCGTTCTCCATAACGACATTCGCAATAGGATTCATTTCAGTCCTCCTCATATTTAATCAATTCTATGCCGGCCTCTTTAAAAAGGCGGACGGAAAACTCATCCGGATAACCATACTTGTAATATACTCTCTTTATACCCGAATTTATAATCATTCTACAACAAATAACACATGGTTGGTGCGTACAGTATAAGTCTGCATCTTGTAAACTTATCCCGAGTTTTGCCGCTTGACAAATTGCGTTTTGTTCAGCGTGAACCGCATAACAAATCTCTTGACAAGTTCCGCTAGGAATATTTTTCTCTCTCCTTAAACAAACTCCCCTGTCTTTACAACTTTCTATCCCTGCGGGCGCACCGTTATATCCTGTAGTTAAAATCCTTTTATCTTTCACGACGACTGCGCCGATATGTCTGTTTTCTTGATAGCAACTCGACCAAGTCGCAACGAATTCAGCCATTTCCATAAAACGTTTTTCCCATTTATTCATAGAATTTCCTCCACAATGCAAGTCATATTTATATAATATAATAACATAATATGTGGTATAAATCAATATAAAATTTTGATGGTTTTGGATATTTTTTTCAAATTTATTGAAAAAATATTGCAAAAACGTTGACAAGTTTTTTTTATTGTATATAATAAGACTAGCAGACTTAAATTAAGAGTGCTAATTTTTTAGGAGGATATAGAAATGACTATAAAACCATTATTTGATAAAGTCGTGGTAGAACCCACCACGAAAGAAGAAACGACAAAAAGCGGATTTTTCTTGCCTAGCGCATCTCAAGAAAAACAACAAACCGCCGTTGTCGTCGCAGTAGGTCCCGGTGGAATTATTGACGGCAAAGAAATCGTGATGCAGGTAAAAGTCGGCGACGTGGTTCTTTGCAATAAATATGCAGGGAGCGACTTTAAACTAGACGGAAAAGAAGTAAAAATAATAAGCCAAAGCGATATTTTGGCAATTGTAGAATAATAGGAGGATTTTTTATTATGGCTAAACAGATAAAATACGGAGACGACGCCAGAAAAGCTCTTGAAAAAGGCGTAAACACCCTTGCCGATACCGTAAAAGTAACGCTTGGTCCTAAAGGAAGAAACGTTGTTTTGGATAAAAAATACGGTGCGCCATTAATAACCAACGACGGCGTTACCATTGCAAAAGAAATTGAATTAGAAGACCCGTTTGAAAATATGGGAGCACAACTCGTAAAAGAAGTATCAACAAAAACTAACGACGTAGCGGGTGACGGAACGACTACAGCCGTAGTTCTAGCTCAAGCAATAATCAGAGAGGGACTTAAAAACCTTGCCGCAGGCGCAAACCCGATTATTCTTAAAAGAGGTATACAAAAAGCAGTAGACGTTGCCGTTGACGAGCTTAAAAAGATTTCCAAAAAGATTGACGGCAAAAACGCAATTGCTCAAGTTGCTTCAAACTCTGCAGGTGATGAAGAAGTTGGAAAACTTATAAGCGACGCAATGGAAAAAGTCGGTAAAGACGGAGTTATTACCCTTCAAGAAGGTAAAACCATGAAAACGGAACTCACTACCGTTGAAGGTATGCAATTCGACAGAGGCTATACTTCGGCTTATATGGTAACAAACACCGATAAAATGGAAGCCGTTCTCGACAATCCTTATATTCTTATAACCGATATGAAAATTTCTTCAATACAAGAAATTTTGCCGATAATAGAACCTCTTGCCCAACAAGGTCAAAAGCTTTTAATTATTGCCGAAGATGTCGAGGGCGACGCATTAGCCGCTTTAGTCGTTAACAAACTCAAAGGAATATTTAATTGCGTTGCGGTTAAAGCACCTGCTTTCGGAGATAAGAGAAAAGCAATGTTGGAAGATATAGCAATTCTTACGGGCGGTCAAGTAATTTCTAAAGATTTAGGAATCGATATGAAAGACGTAACGATAGATATGCTTGGAAAAGCAATGAAAGTTACCGTGGATAAGGACAACACTACCATTGTTGACGGCGCAGGGAAAACCGAAGACATTAAGGCACGTATATCTTCGATAAAAAGTCAAATTGCAGAAACAACTTCCGATTATGATAGAGAAAAGCTTCAAGAAAGACTTGCCAAACTTTCGGGAGGCGTTGCCGTAATTAACGTCGGTGCGGCAACCGAAGTCGAAATGAAAGAAAAGAAGCTTCGCATAGAAGATGCGTTAGCCGCTACTAGAGCTGCCGTGGAAGAAGGTATCGTTCCCGGAGGCGGAGTTGCATTATTAAGTGCGGTTGCTCCGATTAAAGCTCTTTTAAAAACGTTAAACGGTGACGAAAAAACGGGCGCTCAGATTATTTTAAAAGCTATTGAAGAACCGAATAGACAAATTTCAAGAAATGCCGGTCTTGACGATTCGGTAATCATTAACAGAATTATAAACGCAAGAAAACCCTATTACGGCTTTGACGCATATAAAAACGAATACGTCGATTTAGTAGAATGCGGAATTATTGACCCGACCAAGGTAACGCGTTCAGCCCTTCAAAACGCTGCTTCGATTGCCTCAACGCTATTAACAACGGAAAGTATAGTTACCGATATTCCCGCTCCTGAACCTCAAGCTCCCCAAAACGGCGGAATGGGCGGAATGTATTAAAAATAAAACCACAAAATATAAAGGCAAAGAGAAAAAAACTCTCTTTGCCTTTTAATTTTTAAAATACTTAAACGCAAATTAATCTTTATCCGATTTACCGAATATTCTTCTTAAAAATGCCGGTGGTTTCTTTGTTTTAATTTGTTCCTCTACCCTATCCTCTTTTTCTTCGTAAATGCCATCCATTTTTAAAGAAGCATCGTCACGTCTGGGATATTCTTTTATCGTTTGAGTCGAAGGTCTTTCCTCAACCGTTTCGCTTTTTGGCTGTGTAGGGACTTCGTAAACCGATTGTTCGCTAACGTACGTCGGTTTTACGGGCTTTCTTTCCGAGTCTTTTACGGTTTTAAATCCCGTTGCAATAAGCGTAACGGTAACCTCGTCTTTTAAATTTTCGTCAATATCGGTACCGAAAATAATATTTGCATTCTCGTCTAACGCTTCTTTAACTATACCCGTAGCGTTTCCTACGTCGACAAGGGATAAATCTTTTCCTCCGCAAATATTCAAAATTAAGCCTTTTGCCCCTTCGATACTAGTTTCCAATAAAGGACTTCTAACGGCTTGACAAACCGCATCGTATATCTTATTTTCGCCTTTTGCTCTACCGATACCCATATGAGCCAATCCCTGATTTTTAAGAACAGCCTTTATATCGGCAAAGTCAAGGTTAATTAAACCGGGCTTTACAATTAAGTTTGAAATTCCGATTATACCTTGCCTTAAAACTTCGTCTGCCATTTCAAATGCATCTACTATAGTCAAATCTCTATCTTTTGCGATTTCAGTAAGAAGTTTATTGTTCGGTATAATAATCATCGAATCAACGTATTGAGCAAGCTGTTCAATTCCCTTTTTAGCATTCGATTGACGACGAGCTCCCTCAAACGCAAACGGCGTAGTAACAACGCCAACCACTAACGCTCCGCTGTCTTTGGCGATTTTGGCAATAACGGGAGACGCCCCCGTTCCCGTTCCTCCGCCCATTCCGCAAACAACGAAAACCAAATGCATGCCTTGTACGACTTCTTTTATTTCGTCGGTAGATTCTTCTGCTGCAATTTTTCCTATTTCAGGGTCGCTTCCCGCCCCTAAACCTTCTGTTTTAAGTTTTCCTATTTGCAAACGGTTAGTTTCCACAACTCTCGACTGCTGTAACGCCTGCATATCCGTATTAACCGCTACAAAAGTTACGGTATCCACGTGTTTTTTTATCATTTGATTTACTGCGTTATTTCCACCTCCGCCAACACCAATTACCATGATTTTAGCGGTATTGCTATTTTTTTCCGTATAAGTAATCATAATTCCTCCAACTTTTAGTTTCTCGTATTCAACGCATAATTAAGTAAGGCAAATTTAGACGTTTCACTCGGTTTTTTATATCTAGGAACGTTAGGATACACTATATCCACGCCTCTGTCAAGTAAATCTCTTAACTTTTCTCCGGCTCCTCTAATATAGGAAACGCCACCGCCGGTAAGATTTATTCTCGTCCCGATAGGTAAAAAATGAGAACATTTTTCAATAGCCTCGGATACTTGTCCGGCAAGCACCGTTAACACTTCGTTTACAAGAGAATTCACTCTGTCTACAGCAAATTTATAAACTTGTCCGCCGTGATAACAAATATATTCTCCGTCTTTTATCCCCAAATTCACCTTTCTTTTTAACTCTTCTAAAATATCTAACGTTTCATCTTGAAATTCATCCGACTCGAAACCCAAACTAAAATAAAAGTGATTATTTATCGAAGAACCGCCGATTTCTCCGTCTAGCGTTCTTTGATAAACTATTCCGTTTTTGTAAACGATGCTTAACGTAGACGTGGTAAACCCGACGTCGAGTAAAACGTTGTATTCGTTTCTTTTGTCTTCACTAAACAAATACAAACATTCGGATAACGGTGACGATACGTAACGAACCCTATTAACTCCTAAACTAAACAAAATCCTATCGAAAATAGTTTTAAACTCCGCCTTACAAAAAGTTACGGAAATTACCCCTCTTAAATTTACGGACTTTTTACCTATGGGGTTATTTACAACGCTACCGTCCGATAAGGTGAAATATATTGCTCGACTGTCGATTCGACAATAATTTTGCATATTTACGTCAAGCAGTCCCGTTTCGATAAACTTTTTGAGCTCGTTTTCGGTTATTTTCGTTTTACCCTCGTAAGAATTAACGTGTTGCAAAGTCCTGGTTTGCAAAAAATAACCGGGAACACCGACAAAAACCGTATCTAGCTTAACGTCGGAATTTCTCCTAATCATTTCCATTGCGTTTAAAACAGCCGTATCGACGGAAACTTCTCCATCGCCTTTAATAAAACCGTTTTCGTCAAATCCCGCATACGGAACGTCGCACGAACTATGGATAACAAAAGTATTATTCAGTCCACGTTCTCCTACCGTAACGGTTATTTTAGACGAACCTACGTCCAACACGATAACTGCATCTTTAATCATTTGCTTCCCCCCTTATTATTAGACGACAATTTTGTCTTATTTACTTTTATTTCCTCTTTAACCTTAAGAGCAATAACTATCGTGTCCGTTTTTTCTAAATCGCTTAACTCCTCGTACGTCTCGTAGGCGAGCGACACTTTTTCTTCGGGTTGTTCTAAAACGTCTTGTATTTTTATTATACTTCCTTGTATTGTTTTGAAATAAATACTATAACGGTCGTAGTATTGTCCGTATTCGCCACCCACTCTTTCAACTTTAACTTCCGATAAAAGATTTTTCCAGTCGGAAAACAAATTCAACATCAAATTAATGCAGTTTTCAAGTTCGTGTTTATTAAATTTAAAAGTACTTTTTATTTCCAAGGAATCAACGTCAAAAACCGAACCGTCAAGACTTAGCAAAATGTTGTCTCCGTTTTCAGTCTTTTTGTTTAAAATAAAATAATTCTCATCTAAAACGTACACTTCAGAATTATAAGTTATTTCAAACATTTCCTTTCTTTCTTCAACCGCAATATTTATAGAATTCGGATATTTTTTTTCTATTTTGTTAACTTTTAGATATGGGTCCTTTTCAATCTTCGTGGTAATTTTGTCTAAATCCAAAAAACAAAGATTTTTATTCTTGTACCCCGATAAAAGATTTTCCACCTTTTGATACCTAACGCTGTTACTTTGTACTATGTACTCGCTATTTACGTGCTTGAGCGAAAACGCATACGCAAGGCACAACAACACAAAAAAAACATAAATCAAAGCCGTTGATATAACCAAAAGTCTTTTGCGTTTCATAAAACTTCTCCTAAAATCAAACTCTACAAACCGAAGCGCCTAACGACGACAATACTTTTTCCATTTCGAAATAACCTCTGTCAATAATCTCAACGTCGTCAACTTCAGTCGTTCCGTTAGCAATTAGTCCCGCAATGACTAAGCCTGCCCCTGCTCTTAAATCGCTAACACGCACCTTTGCCCCGTTTAACTCGCTTCCGGAGATAATAACTCGCCTCTCGTCTTTTTTTATTTTTGCCCCCATTTTTATCAACTCGTCAACGTGCGAAAATCTTTTTTCAAAAACACTTTCGTTAATAATAGTCGACCCGTTCAACGAACAAGCATAAGAACAAAGCGGTGCTTGTAAATCGGTAGGAAAAGCAGGAAAGGGACCGGTGCTAATTTCACCCAACGATTTTCCACTTTCCCCCACAGTTACAATCATTTTACCATTTTCTATAAGCATTTTGCAATTGTTTTCGTAAATTTTTTCATATAAAGAATAAATATTTTTTATATTTATATTGTTAATTTCAATCTCGCCACCACAAGAAAGCGTTGCCATTAGATAAGTTCCTATTTCAATTCTGTCTTCAACAGGCAAAAAACATACGTTTTCCGATTTAATCTTTTTTACTCCCGTTACGATTATCTCGTTTTTGCCTGCACCACGTACTTTAAACCCCATTAGATTTAAAAAGTTTTGCAAATCTACTATTTCAGGTTCTCTTGCAACGTTTTTAATTATCGTTTCTCCGTCTAAAAAAACACTGGCTGTAATAAGATTTACGGTAGCGCCGACACTCGGATAAGGTAACTCGATAACTGCAGAACGCATTTCGCTTCCGTCAAAATAAATTTTTGAATTTTCGATTTTTATTTTTACTCCAAGACTTTTTAAACCTTGCAAATGAATATTTATGGGTCTGGCTCCGATTTTACACCCGCCCGGAAAAGCCATTTCTGCTTTTTTAAACCTAGAAAGTAACGCACCCGTCATAAAAAAAGAAGCTCTTATTTTTCTCGACAAAAATGCGTCGGGTATATACGAATAAAGCGAGGAACAGTTTAAACACAAGTTCCCCTCTTTAAAGTAATATTTTGCACCGCATTTTTTCAATATTCTGCACATATTTGTCACGTCGGATATTTGCCTAACTTTCTTTAAAACAATATCGCCGTTATACAAAATAGATGCTCCTATTAGCGAAACAACACTGTTTTTAGCGCTTTGAATATCAATTTTTCCGTATAATTTTTCCCCGCCGTGTATTATAAATTTCGACATTAATTTTTTCCTATAATTCATTTTATGAACTCTAGAAGTAAATAGTTAATTCGTCGTTTTTTTTCGACAAATTATAAAGCACCCCAAACGCTCCCATAAAAACTATTAAAGAAGTATTACCACAACTAATAAGCGGTAACGGAAGTCCCGTAGGAGGAATACTTCCCGTAACGACTAATGCGTTTACAACCACCTGAATAAAGAACACACAGACAATTCCCGACGACAATAAAAAGCTATAAAAATCCTTGCTTTTACCTGCAATTTTTACACCTTTTATGATAATTATAAAAAGAATGATATACAATAAAACTACACCAATAAATCCAAACTCCTCACCTATAACGGAAAGTATAAAATCACTTTCCGAAAAAGGAAGAAACTTGTACTTTTGTCTTGAATTAAAAAGTCCTACGCCAAACCAACCGCCCGAACCCAAAGCGTATAACGACTGAATAAGTTGATAGCCTTCCCCCTTAGGGTTTTTCCAAGGATTTATAAAAGCGCTTAACCTTTTCATTCTGTACGGCTCGGCTATAATCAATAAAGGAATAAGTAAAATTAAAAGAATGGCAATAAAAATAAAAAACTTTTTTTTCATTCCGGCAAGGTAAATCATCGTTATTATTAACAGCGCAAAACACACGGTAATAGACATGTTCGGCTCTAACATTATAAGCAAACAAAAAACACCGCCTACAGACAAAATCGGCAGAACGCCTAAAAATGAAGTTGCTCTTTGCGGTTTATCCCCGAAATATGTTGCCGTAAATAAAACGAACGAGAATTTTGCCAGTTCTGACGGTTGAATAGTTAAACTGCCGAGTTTTATCCATCTTTTTGCACCATAGCTTTCTTGCCCCACTTTAGGGATAAAAACCAAAATCAAAGCTATTATGGACACAATTAAAAATACGATATATACTTTCATATATTTTTTACAGTCAAATATCGACGTAAAAATCATAACGGCAAGTCCGACAAAAAATCCGATTAATTGTTTACCGGCATAATAAAATTTATTATTTAAATCTTTTTCCGCAGTATACCTACTTGCAGAATAAATCATCAACACGCCAAAAAGCGCAACCGCTATTACTAAAACGAGTAACCATTTATCCCCTTTTCTTTTTTTGTTTAACGGACACATTGAACTATTCCGATAAATTTTTCACCACGCTCTTCGTAACCGTTAAACTCGTCAAAACTACTACACGCAGGACTTAATAATATACAATCTCCCTTTTCTGCGTCATTATACGCTAATTTTACCGCCGATTCCATATTGGTAGCTATAGAAATGTTTTTAACCCCTATTTTCTTTGCATTATCATAAATTTTATACCTTGTTTCACCGTATAAATATAAACTTTTAATTTTTGGCGATATTCTTTCCATCATATAAGAATAATCTAAATTTTTGTCTTTTCCTCCCAACAAAAGAAGGGTCGGCTTTTCCATCGTTTCAACAGCTTTAATAGTTGAATCGGGATTGGTCGATTTGGAGTCGTTATAAAAATCAACGTCATTGACGCTAGCAACGAATTCAATTCTATGTTTTGCCCCTTTAAAAGAATTTAACGTCCTTTTTATGGTTCCATTATCCACACCCATTAGTTTTGCAACGCAAATCGAAGCCAAAACGTTTGAAATATTATGTTCGCCTTTTAACAATAAATCAGATTTTTCCGCTATAAACTCTTCTTTATAATAAATCTTATCTTCAAATATGTACGTTGCATTCGTTCTTTCCGTTAAAGAAAAATATAAAACCTTGGCTCTCGTTTTGTTTTTTAATTCTCTTACGTTTTCGTCGTCATAATTTAACACCACGTACTCGCTTTCTCTCATATTCTGAATTAATTTCGATTTCATATAGACGTAGTTTTCAAACGTGTAGTGTCTTTCCAAATGGTCGGGCGTTATATTTAAAATAACCGCAATATGAGGAACGATTTTATTACAGGTTTCAAGCTGAAAACTCGACACTTCCGTTACGGCAACGTCGTCGTACCTATCTTTTCCAACCAACGATGTTACGGGCGTACCTACGTTGCCCACAGCCTCGCTTTTTATTCCGTAATTCTTTAATAACTCGTTTACAAGATAAGTCGTCGTAGTTTTACCGTTTGTTCCCGTAATGGCGACAATAACGCAATTTAAACAATCGCACCCTAATTCCAACTCACCCGTAATTCTTACGCCTTTATCTCTTGCCTTTTTAGAAATTGCATTATCAATAGGAAAACCCGGGCTTAAAACCAAAACCGTTATTTCGTTTAAAACGTCGTTAATCCTTTCGTCGTCCACTATAATTCCGCCCAAGCCCTCAACACTTTCTCTATTTTTTTCTCGAACGAAAACGTTGTTTTCATAAAAATAACATTTTGCTCCTCTTGATAATAAGAGTTTCCCGCAAGACAGTCCGCTTTTCATAAGTCCCAATATTAAAAAAACTTCTTTTTTAAAATACATTTATCTCCTTAAACATAATTAAATATGCTTATTAAACCCATTATAAAAGTTACTGCACTATAAATAGCAACTATTTTACTTTCGCTTAACCCTTTATGTTGTAAATGATGATGAAAAGGCGCCATTAAAAAAATTCTTTTCCCTTTTGTAATCTTGAAAAAAACAACTTGAAGTATAACCGACAATCCGCTAAAAACAAACACTATACCTATAATTAAAATATATAAGGCGTTATTCGTAAATATGCTAATGCAAGCGATAAAACCGCCAAGCGCCAAAGACCCAGTATCCCCCATAAAAACGCTTGCTTTAAACGTATTAAACAACAAAAAAGCAGATATGCAAGAAATCATTACAACAATACTTGTTAAAAGATTTTCATATTCCGTAGAATTAACAAAAAAAGAAGCTCCTTTTCTTTGCAACAAACATAAAACAAACATAAACGCAAGATAAACAAGTGAACTTACTCCCGCCAATCCGTCCAATCCGTCAGTTAGATTAACAGTATTTGTAGTGGCTAAAAAAACAATTATTATAAGCGGAATAGACCAATATTTTAAATCTATACTTTTTCGCGTAAACGGAATATTTATTTTTGTTAAACCTATTTTATAGCAGAAAAGTGCCGTAACCACGGCAATGGAAAGTTGAAAAACAATCTTTTGGTATACCTTTAAGCCTAAATTTCTTTTATTCTTAATCTTGATATAATCATCTAAAAAACCAACCGTCATATAAGCAAAAGTAATAATAACCGCTAAAACGGCTATTCTTTTACTGTTTTTAAAACTTAAAAGAGAAATAATCAAAAACGGCATTATAAAAAACAGTCCACCCATAGTCGGCGTACCATTTTTTGAAGAATGTTCTTTTACATAGCTTAAAATTTGTTGCTGTGCCTTTATTTTTTTTAATAACGGAATAACGATAAACGCAAACAAAATCACAACTATATACGTTATTAAAAAAATTAATATATATCTTTTAAACATTTTCTATAAAAAATTTAAAACGTTTTTTATAACCTCTCTATCAGAATACTCGTGTTTTGTCCCCATTATCTCTTGATAGCGTTCGTCGCCTTTACCGGCAATAAGCAATATATCGTCTTTTTGCAAAAGCTTAATCGCATAGTCAATTGCGTCACTGCGATTTTGTATGGTTATGTATCTTCCTTTTGTTTGCCTTATTCCCTTTTCTATATCGCTTATTATTTTACAAGGTTCCTCATATCTCGGATTATCGCTTGTTATTATTGAAAAATCCGCTCTTTCCCCCGCTATTTTACCCATTTTAGGTCTTTTATCGCTATCCCTATTTCCCCCGCACCCGAAAAGACATAAAACTTTACCTACAGCGTCCGTTTTAAATGCTCCGATTAGTTTCTCCAATCCGTCGGGAGTATGTGCGTAATCTATATAAATTTTCCCACCGTTATACTCTCCTATAAATTCACACCTGCCTTTTACGCCTTGCATTTCTTCGGCATAGCGTTTTATTGTTTCGATTTTTACCCCCAAACAATAAGCTGTCGTTGAAGCACCTAAAAAATTGTATACGTTAAACTTCCCTACACAGTTTAGTTTTATTCTCTCTATCTCGTCGAATAAATTCAAAACAAAACTCGTGGTTCCAAACTCTTGTTTTAAATCAATTGCAAAAACGTCGGAAGGATTTTCCATTCCGTAAGTTAACGCCTCACGTTCTTGCAATATTTCAACCCCTGTTTTATCGTCCGAATTAACGATATATTTTTGCGCATGAGTTGTAAAGTAGCTTTTTTTTACCTCTTTATAACGTTCAAACGTTTTAAAAAAATCTAAATGGTCTTGAGTACAATTTGTAAAAATTAAATAGGAAAACTGAATTGCGTCCGTTTTTTTGAAAAAAATTGCGTGTGCAGACACTTCCATAACACAATATTTTATATTTTTTGCAATCATTTTACCTATAAGATAAAACAGCTCCGTCGGGTCGGGCGTCGTCATACCCGTCTCATACTCTTCATTGCCGATAATTGCTTTCCCCGTGCAAATTGTACCGACCTTTTTACCCGATTTCTTTAACATTTCGGCAAGCATAGTTGCAGTTGAAGTTTTTCCGTTAGTTCCAATTACTCCGATAATATTTATTTTGTTTTTTTTATACCCGTAGAAAGAAGCGCATATATAAGATAACGCCTTTCTTTCGTCGCCTACAATAACGCTTGTTACTCCGTGAACTTGTTCTTTACTTACTATAGCCGTCGCCCCGTATTTTATAGCATACCCTATTTCACCGCTATTCGGCTTTAATGAAACAAATAAGGTTTTTTCTTTCACTTTTTTACAATCGAAAGTAACGCTAGTAATTTCCACGTCTTTTCCTATAATCGTACATTCTATATTATTTACCAAAACACTTAATTTCATAACTACTCCGAATATGGATTTATATTTTTTAATTCAATTATTTTTTGAAATATTTCTTTGCATAAAGGTGCGGAAACGGTTGAACCATACGTTCCGCCCACAGGCTCGTCAACTATAACAAGAGCTAAATATTTGGGCGAATCGGAAGGAAAATATCCGATAAACGACATAACGTATTTACCCTGAGCTATAAATCCGTTTTCATATTTTTGCGCCGTACCTGTCTTACCTGCAACCTTATAGCCTTCTATATACGCATTCTTTCCGCTCCCTTTAGTTACGACATCCTCTAAATAGCCGTTAATTATTTTTGAGGTTTTATCACTAACGGTAACGCCGTTTACTTTTACGTTAAAACTTTCATTTATCTTTCCGTCTTCACTATAAACGCTTTTTACCAAATGTGGCGTATAATATTTACCGCCGTTTACAATAGAAGCAACGGCAGAAACAAGTTGAATCGGCGTAACGGCAATAGTTTGCCCGAAACCTATTCTTGCAAGGTCGTTATCGGTCACCGCACTTTCAGGCACCAACATTCCTATCGCTTCGCCCGAATAATCAATCCCCGTCACGGAACCGAAATTGAATTTTTCAAGATACTCGTAAAAAGTTTTTTTACCGAGCGATAACGCTATATCGACAAAAATCGGATTACAACTATTATTTAATGCATCCGAAAGATTTTCGTTAGAATGTTTTCCGTTTGCGTGAGTTGACCAACATTTAATTTTCGTTCCGCCAACATACCTAAACCGTGAACTGCTAAATATATGCGTCGTCGAAAACGCTCTCGGATTACCCTTTAAATATTCCTCAACGTTTATAGCGCTCGTTATTATTTTAAAAGTCGACCCCGGCTCGTAACTATCAACTATTAAAGTACTTCTACTTAGCTTATTTAAACTATCTAAATCTTCTCTCGGCACTTCGTTTAACGAAAAATCGGGCTTTGTAGACACCCCGAGTATTTCGCCGTTATTAGGATCTATAACTATTACGGAAGCGCTTTTAGGCGTATATTTTGCTACAGCCTCGTCCATTACCGCATCACAAACCGACTGAATTTCATAATCGATTGTCAATTGCAAATTCAACCCGTCGGTCGCCTTAACGTAATAAGGATTTTTTCCGCTAATATCTACTCCGACCAAGTCGGATTCATACAGTATTTCTCCGTTTATACCTTTTAAATATTTATCATAATACGCCTCTATACCGCTTTGTCCGCTTCCGTCGTTAGTCGTATACCCCAAAATTTGGCATAGCGAATTATTAAACGGATAATCTCTTTTATTACATACAGAAAAATATATTCCGTCTAAACTATACTCTTTTAGTTTTTGTATCTCCTCTTTACTACAATTAACTTTAACGGTAACTTCGGATACGTTTGAGTTAAACTTTTTTAGTAAAAAGTTTTCGTCCATACCCAAAACTTGAGAAACAACTTTTGCAGTAGAGATTTTATCCGTTATAGCCCTTACTCTACCGTAAACCGAATAAGTCCCTGATGAGGACGCCAAAACAACGCCGTTACAGTCTGTTATATCTCCACGTTTTGCTATAACGGGAAGCTCTCTCGTCCACTGGTCGATAGCTTTTGCTTGCAAATTCTTTCCTTCAACCACCTGAACCACAAACAATCTTGCAAAAATAACCAAAAAAATAAAGGTTATTGCGCAAACAAACGCAAATAACCTCTTTCGTACCATTGATAATGAATATTGAGTTTTTATATATTACTCCTTATGCTTCAATCATATTAAATTTTTCTTTAGCCGTTTTTATAATAGTTTCGTCACTACTAACGTCTTCTAGTTGAAGTTTACATTTTTCAACTTCTTCGGCCATTTCTATAACTTCTTGTTGAGTGTTTTGTATCTTATTGTCAACGCCTCTTAAATATTTTGCATTAAACGCAACTATCGACAAAACCAAAGCCAAGATAAAAACGTAAATAGCTATAACAATCTTTCCCGAAGTCGTTAATTTGTACCTTTCGGATACCGCTTCCGCCTCGAATTTACTTTGAGTTTTATAATATCCGTTTTTGTATTCTCCACGATGAGAAAGCGTTTCTCCGCTCGGTCTTAAATCTTCGTTTTCTTCTACGCTAGCATTAAACGAATTATTTTCTTCATAAGGAGCATACAATACGTCCTCAAAAGATTTTTCGTCGTTTTGAGCATTATAGTCGTATTCGGGTCTTTCCATGGTAGCATACCCCGAACGAATGGTAGATCTCAATCTTTCTTGATTTTCTCTGTCATTAACGTTATCACTGTAACTATACATATTTATCGTCTCCTTTTTTTATTCTATCATAAAACACAAATCTATATTTTTTGTGCTATCCTTAATTTAGCGCTTTTTGCTCTCGAATTACAAGCAAGTTCTTCTTGAGTTGCTGTAATCGGCTTATTGTTTATCAATTTAATTTCACGCTTTTTCCCACAAACACAAATAGGCAATCGCTTGTCGCAAACACAATCCTTTTCCAGCTCCGAAAAAGCATTTTTAACAATCCTATCTTCTAAAGAATGGAAAGTTATTACCGCTATTCTACCGCCAACCTTTAGTCTTTTTACAATAGCGAATATCGCTTTATCTAACCCGTCAAGTTCTCCGTTAACCTCTATTCTTACGGCTTGAAAAACTTTTTTGGCGGGATGTCCGTTCATCTGAAATCTTTTAGGTATACTTTTTTCTATAATATCCACAAGTTCAAACGTCGTTTCTATCGCCTTTTCTTTTCTGTATTGACAAATGTTTTTCGCTATATTTTTTGAAAACTTTTCTTCACCGTATTTATAAAAAATTTCTGTAAGCTTTTGCTCGGAATATTCATTCAAAACAATTTTTGCATTTAATCGAGAATCTTTATTCATTCTCATATCTAACGGTTGATTTTCCATATAAGAAAAACCTCTTTGCTCCGTTAGTTGATTACTTGAAAAACCCAAATCCAACAAAGCCCCGTCTATTAACTCTTCACCTGCTTCATCAAGCACGGAATTAAAATCCTTAAAATTTCTGTTAAAAAGCTTAAACCTTCCGTCAAATTCTTTTAATTTTTCTTTCCCGTTTTCTATTGCGACCGTATCTAAATCCGTTGCAATAAGCCTTCCGTAAGGAGAAGTCCTTTTTAATATCTCATAAGAATGTCCGCTTCCGCCTAAAGTTCCGTCAAAATAAACGCCGTTTTCTTTTAATTCAAGCGCCTGCATACACTCTTCGGGCATTACGGATACGTGTTTATACTTCATCTTTTTTCGCCGATAGCTTGTCTTTTAACAACCTAAGAGTTTCGGAATAACTTTGTTTGTTTTGTTGTTCACTTCTCTTTTCGCTACTCATTAAAACCAAATGATCTATCGCACCGACAGTCACAACGTCTTTGTTGATTTTCGCATATTTTCTTAACTCTTCAGGCAAAACCACTCTACCTTGGCTATCTTCCGATGCGTTTATAAAATTAGATGCGTAATTATATAAAAGCTCTTGAACTCCCTCGTCGCAAAACTCTCCGCCGAGTTTTTCTTGTAGAGCCGTTAACCTTCTGTCTATCGTTTCCTTAGGTAAAATATCTATTACACCGTTAGGACCTTTTCCGAAAACATACCCCGCACCTAAATCCGCTTTAAAGCAAGAAGGAATTCTTATTCTGTTTTTTTCATCTATTTGGTGAGTTTTTTCGCCACAAAAAATAACAGCCATATATTAAAATCCTCCTTTTTTAGTAGTGGTGATTATATTATAAAGCCACTTATGGTAATTGTCAACCACTTTAGTGAAAAAAAATCCATTTTTGTTGATTTTTTTATAAATATTGGGAAAACTATACGCATTTATCTCTTTTGATTTACCTAGAAAAGAAATAGTTCCTCTTTTATCACTATTACTAAATTTTTCTATAATAGGGTTAACGTTATCGGTAAAATAAGCGTCGGGATAATATCTTTCAAAAAAACACTTTATTATTTCGTAATGAGTACACCCTAACACCACCTGCCCCACTTTTTCTTCATTCTTAGGCAAAAAGGTCACAAGCTCATCAAACGTAACATTCTTTGCTTCTATCAACTGCACCAATCCGCTACAAGGAATAACCTTGATTTTGTCTTTATTTTTCTTGTATCGTTTATCTTTTATAAAATTTTCAGCAGTTCTTACGGTACAAAAAACGTAGCACTTATTATCTAACCTCGAATAATCAACTAGAGGCGTAATCGGATAAAAATTTATACCTTTATATTCTTTTCTTGCCCATTTTAACAACGTAGTGCTCATTGTGTTGCACGCCAAAACAACGTCTTTGACGTTACTATCAAAAAAACACTCCATATTTTGTTTAAAAATATCTTGTAACTTGGCTTTTGTTTTGTCGCCGTACGGAGCATTTTCGTTATCGCCCAAATAAAAATATTCGTTATTAGGAATACGTGCTATAAACTTTGATAAGACGGTCAACCCGCCTAAACCACTATCGTAAAAACCGATTTTCATACTAACATAATATTTATTTACGGTTTTTTTAGTTAATTCTCCTTTTTTATATTAAATTATTTAAAAAAATGACAAAAATTTCTTGCAAAAAAAAGTATGATATGTTAAAATATTTAGAGTTAGTAAAGAAAGAATAAAAGGAGATATACTGTGCCAAACATAAAATCCGCTAAAAAGCGTGTATCAGTTACGGAAGCTAAAACTTTTTATAATAAGGACGCTAAAAATGAAGTTAAAACGGCTATTAAGAAATTGAACGCCGCTATCGAAGCTAAAGACGTAGAACTTGCTAAGTCTTTAATGCCGAAAACTTTTGCTCTTATCGATTCTTCCGTAAATAAAGGAATTATGCATAAGAACACCGCAGCTAATAAAAAGTCCGGTCTTGCACTTAAAATTAATGCATTAACAAAATAATTTGCAAAAGAAAAGTCTTTGTTTTTAACAAAGACTTTTTTAGGTGAAAAAATGATAAACGATGACGTTAAAAAACTTGCTTATAATCTTGTAAACTACTCTTGCTCTTTAAAAAAAGGCGAAAAAGTTTTAATTGACGCAATAGGCGTTCCGAACGACCTCCCTATCGCAATAGTCGAAGAAGCATACAAAGTCGGAGCGTACCCTTTTGTTAATATTATAGACAACTCCGTTCAAAGGGCTATTCTTTACGGATTAAACGAAGAACAAACTAAACTTTGGGCTGACGTAGACGCTGTAAGAATGAAAAATATGGACGCCTATATCGGTATTCGAGGCGGTGACAACTCTTTTGAATTGTCGGACGTCCCCGGAGAAAAAATGACGTTATACCAAAATTATTACTCCCTTCCCGTTCACCATAATATAAGAGTTAAACAAACAAAGTGGGTTGTTTTAAGATACCCGACTCCTTCTATGTCGCAACTTGCGTCGATGTCAACCGAAAAATTTGCAAAATATTATTTTGACGTTTGTAATTTAGATTATTCCAAAATGGATAGAGCTATGGACGCACTTAAGCGCTTAATGGATAAAACGGATAAAGTACGAATTGTTTCTCCCGAAACAGACATTACTTTTTCAATAAAGGGAATAGGCGCAGTAAAATGTTCGGGAAAATTAAACATCCCCGACGGGGAAGTTTATACTGCCCCCGTTAAAAATTCAGTTAACGGCGTCATTACCTATAATACTCCGTCTATAGAACAAGGATTAAAGTTTGAAAACGTTAAACTCACTTTTAAAAACGGAAAAATTATAGACGCTAAATCAAACTACAACGAAAAAATTAACGAAATTTTTGATATGGACGAAGGCGCAAGATACGTAGGCGAATTTGCTATCGGCGTAAATCCTTATATTACTCAACCGATAGGCGATATTCTTTTCGACGAAAAAATCTCGGGGTCGATTCACTTTACCCCTGGGTGTTGCTACGACGATGCGTTTAACGGTAATATAAGTAGCTTGCATTGGGACTTGGTGCTGGTTCAGCGTGAAGATTTCGGAGGCGGAGAAATTTACTTTGACGACGTTTTAATTCGTAAAAACGGTATTTTTGTAATTGATGAACTTCTTCCTTTAAACCCTGAAAACTTAAAATAATTTGTTGTTAATTACAATAAAAATCGCTTACGAAAACGTAAGCGATTTTTATTTATTTTGCATATTCCGTTGCTCTTAATTCTCTAATAACGTTGACTTTTATTTGTCCCGGATAATCGAGTTCAGTTTCAATTTTCTTTGCAATATCTTTGGCTAAAAACAAAGTTTGACTATCGTCTACTTGTTCGGGTTTTACCACAACTCTTATTTCTCTTCCCGCTTGAATGGCGTAACTCTTTTCAACGCCTTTAAATCCGGAAGCTATAGCCTCTAAATTTTCAAGTCTCTTTATATAAGTCGTATTCGTTTCCCTTCTGGCCCCGGGTCTTGCTCCGCTAATAGCGTCTGCCGCTTGAACCAATATAGCCTCTATACATTTAGCTTCAACATCGCCGTGGTGAGCCTGAATACAGTTCACAACGTTTTTACTTTCTTTATACTTCTTAGCTAAATCCGTTCCGATTTGAGCATGGGTTCCCTCGATTTCAAAATCGACCGCCTTACCTATATCGTGAAGCAATCCGCCACGCTTTGCAAGATTAATATCTACTCCGAGTTCAGCCGCCATAGCTCCCGCCAAGAAAGATACTTCTATTGAATGTTGTAAAACGTTTTGACCGTAACTGGTTCTGAATTTTAACCTTCCCAACAATTTAACAAGTTCGGGGTGTAACCCAAACAAGCCCGCATCGAACATAGCCGTTTCACCTGCGTCCTTAATTTGTGCGTCAAGTTCCTTTTTAACTTTTTCAACGGTTTCTTCTATTCTTGCGGGGTGAATTCTACCGTCTTGAATAAGTCGCTCTAACGCAATTTTCGCAACTTCCCTTCTAACAGGGTCAAAACCGGATAAAACTACCACTTCGGGCGTGTCGTCTATAATCAACTCAATACCCGTTGCATTTTCTAACGCCCTAATATTTCTTCCCTCACGACCGATTATTCTTGCTTTCATATCGTCGTTAGGAAGCGGAACAACCGAAACGGTAATTTCCGAAGCGTGATCCGTACAACACTTTTGTATTGCAAGACTTATTATGTCTTTTGCCTTTTTTTCTGCCTCGTCTTTTGCTTCGGCTTCGATTTGCCTAACCATTACGGCAGAATCTTTTCTTGCTTCGTCTTGAATCTCGTCCATAATAAGTTTTTTTGCTTCTTCTTTGGACATTTGAGCCACTTTTTCCAGCTCTTGAATCATCAATTCGTGTTGTTTACCGAGTTTTTCTTGCATTTTTTCCAATTCGACGGTTTTTTGCTCGTAAATCTTCTTTTGTTGTTCCGCCTCGTCGGTTTTCTTTAATAAGTTACTGTCTTTTTTGTTAAGCAACTCTTCTTTTTGCGCAAGCCTTTGTTCGGTTTTTGCAAATTCTGCCTTTTTTTCCCTTGATTCTTTTTCAAACTCCTGTCTTAATCTTAAATTTTGCTCCTTTGCCTCCAACTGCGCTTCCTTTTTCATGTTTTTACACTCGATTTCGGTTTCGTCTTTCATTTTAGCCAAAATCGATTCAACACTTCCGAGTTTTGCACTGCGGATTTTGTCTACTATTAATTTTCCGACAAATATACCTATAGCTAACGATAAAGCTACACATACGGCTACGATACCTATAAAGGCACCCGTACTTATGCTTAAGAACAGAGAGTTAATACACGTTTGCACACTGCACCCTCCTTTATTTAGCATAACGCAATATTTTGCGTTTTACTTGTAGTTATATTCTACTATATTTATTAACAATTGTCAATATATGTAAAAACAAAATAAACTAAAATAACAAAAAAATATCGCAAAATTTAAATAAATTTGCGATATTTTAAAATTAATCTTCGTTGGACGAATTTGTTTCTTCGTTAGGCTTAAAAGACTCTCTTATTTTGTTTTCTGCTTCTTTTGCAATTTCCGGATTATCTTTTAACCAATCTTTCGCTTTATCTCTTCCTTGGGCAATTTTTGTTCCGTTATAGGAATACCAACTACCGCTTTTTTCAAATATTCCGAGTTCCGTTCCCATATCGAGAATACATCCCGTTTGAGAAACGCCCTCGCCGAAAATAATATCGAATTCAGCGGTTTTAAAAGGAGGAGCCAATTTATTCTTAACGATTTTAGCTTTGGTTTTATTTCCATACATTCCGTTAGAATCTTTTAAAGTTTCACCCTTTCTTACATCAATACGAATACTTGCATAGAACTTTAACGCCTTACCGCCCGTGGTTGTTTCGGGATTACCGAATAAAACTCCGACTTTTTCTCTTAATTGGTTAATAAATATAACGCACGTTTTACTTTTGTTAGAAATACCCGTTAATTTTCTTAATGCTTGAGACATAAGACGAGCTTGCAAACCGACGTGAGAATCTCCCATATCTCCCTCTATTTCGGCTTTCGGGGTTAATGCGGCAACCGAGTCAATAACGATTAAGTCAACCGCACCGCTTCTCACTAACGTATCCGTAATATCCAAAGCTTGTTCTCCCGTATCGGGTTGAGAAACGTATAAATTTTCTAGATCGACGCCTAAATTTTTTGCATAAACCGGGTCTAAAGCGTGTTCGGCGTCAATAAAAGCCGCAATACCTCCCGCTTTTTGCGTTTCAGCAATAGCGTGAAGCGCAACCGTAGTTTTACCCGACGATTCTGGCCCGTAAATTTCGATTATTCTTCCTCTCGGAAAACCGCCGATTCCCATCGCAAGATCCAACGCCAAGCAACCCGAAGATATAACTTCTACGGTTTGAGTAACGTTAGAACCCAACTTCATAATTGCTCCCTTCCCGTAACTTTTTTCAATTTGAGCTAATACCGTATCAAGAGCTTTTTGTTTTTCGTTTGTCATAATCTCTCCTTATTTTATCACCTTATTCGCTAAAAGATTCTTCCCCGTTATTTTCAGACACGTCCTCTTTACTGTCAACTTCTTCGTTATCGACAGCGGTAACTTCACCGTTTTCTACAACTTCGTCGCTTTCGGCAGACACTTCCTCGGCTTGGTTGTCACGTTCCATGGTCGGTTCTTCTATCGCATCGTCACAATCCGTCTCGTCGCCGTCGGTCAAAATCTTAATGGCCATATCTATTGCTTTTTCGCTACTTTTTTGAATAATACGTTCTCTATCGCCGTCAAAAACGTTTTTACTTACCGCAATTTTTCCGTTATATCCGACGGCAATAAATCCTAACCCTATTATTTTATCGTCATCATTTTTATCCGCATAACCGGTAGTTGCGATAGCGACGTCACAATTATTAGTTTTTAACAAACCCAAAGCCATTTCATAGGCAACTTTAGAGCTTACTACGCCGTTCTCTTTAATCGTTTCTTCCTTCACGCACAACCTATCCATTTTTGACTTTACGTTATAACAAACCATACCCTCGTAAAAAACCTTACTTGCTCCGCTTACGGAAACGATATTCTTTGCAATAGCTCCACCGGTAAAAGACTCTGCAACGGATAAAACTAAATTTTTTTCGTTGAGAATCGAAACTAATTTTTCTTGATTACTCATTTTTATTCTCCTCCTTTAAAACGGATTTATTTTTTATAAACATTTCTATTCCCGACACGATTGTAATAAATACGGATACACAGAATAACACAAAACCTATTATTCTCAAAACTTTACTAAACGACGCTAACATAAAGAAATCAACGGCGCATAACAAAACTACTATACAAATATCTTGTATAAAGGTTTTAATTTTTCCCCATTTGTCTGCGGCGATAACTTTAGATTTAGACGCCGCTATCATTCTAAAAAAGCTAACTATAAACTCTCTAGCCAAAATTAATGCAACGCCAATTCCTCCGACGATATTGTTTAAAAGTATTCCGTCTACCGTTAATATAAGGGAAAAAGCCGTCATAACAAGCACTTTATCGGCTATAGCGTCTAAAAATTTACCTAAGTCCGTAACAAGATTATATTTTCTTGCAATATGCCCGTCCAAAAAATCGGTACATGCGGCAACTATAAAAACAATTCCCGCCCAAACGTAATTGTAAGGGATACACGTTAAATAGAAAAACGCTACGAAAACGGGAATTAAAAATATCCTCGTTAACGTTATTTTGTTTGGCAAATTCATTTTCTTACTCCTCCGTATAAATCATAATTATACACACTTTCAATAGTTACGTTATATTCTTCTCCTTGTACTATATCGTCGTCGCTTGTAAAATACACAACGCCGTCAACGTTAGGACAGGAAAAATAAGCCCTTCCGAAAAAGCTTTGTTTTTCATAATCGATTCCGTCACAAACAACCTTTAATTCCTTTCCCACAAACGAATTAAGGCGTTCTTCCATAATTTCCTTTTGAACCGAATACAGTTCTTTTACTCTTTGTCGCTTAATTCTCTCGGGAACTTGGTCTTTAAAAGCAAAAGCGGGCGTGCCCTCCTCTCGAGAATAAGCAAAAAAACCGGCGTTAAAAAACTTTGCTTTTTTTAGGAAATCCACCAAGTTATCGTGGGCTTGTTGCGTTTCTCCGGGGAATCCGCTTATAAACGTTGAACGAATAACCATAGAGTCGATTTTGTTTAATTTTTCTATAAGTTCGAGGTATTTATCTTTGCCTCCTCGCCTATTCATTCTTTTTAAAACTTCATCGTCTGCGTGCTGAAACGGAATGTCCACGTATTTAATAATTTTGTCGTTGTTCTTTATTTCATTTATCAATTCGTCCGAAAAAATATCGGGATAGCAGTACAATAAACGAATACTCCCAACCTCGTCCATAGCCGTTAATTCTTTTAAAAGTTTTAACAAACTCGGCTCTCCGTAAATATCTTTTCCGTATAAAGTAACGTCTTGCGCAACTAAAATCAATTCTCTTACGTATCCTAGTTCCGCCACTTCACGCTTCAGTTCTTCTATCGGAACAGAAAAATATTTACCGCGAATATAGGGAATTAAACAATAAGTACATCTATTATTGCAACCGTCGGCAATTTTTAAATAAGCGTAATGCGAAGGCGAGGTAAGTATCCTTCTTACGTCTTTTATCTCTTCGCCTTTTCCGACAAGATTTAATCGTTTATTCTTATATATTTCTTCAATCCCGAATTTTAGCAAAGAATAATCGTACGTACCTAAAAACAAGTCTACTTCTACAAGTTCGTCGAAAAGTTCGTCAATAAACTTCTGCGGTAAACACCCCGTTACCACTATCTTTTCTAAAACTCCGCCCTCTCTTAATCTGTTACAGCTCAATATTTCGTTTATCGCCTCTTCCCTAGACGAGCATAAAAAAGCACAAGTATTTATTATTATAATTTGAGCCTTTTCTATTTCGTTGGTTATTTCCGCAAAACCATCGAGAGAATATAGCATTTTTTCGGTATCTACTCGATTTTTATCGCAACCGAGCGATATTACGCCTACTTTCTTTCGTTCCATTCTATCTCCATAAAGCGTTACTCGTCGTTCCCGTAGAGTTTAGCGTAATCGTCCATTGTAATCTTTACTTCACGCTTATTTCCTTCTAACGAATTTCCTATATAGCCTTTTTTCGTCATCCATTCATGCACACGTGCGGCTGTGTTAAATCCGACCCTAAACTCTCTTTGAATGGCAGAGGCACTAGTCACGTTGTGTTCGATAACAAATCTTAACGCTTGTTTTCTTAACTCTGCATCTCTATCGTCTTCGCCGGAATCTCCGTTCAACCTATAAGTACCGTTCGTTCCCTTGTCGAGCATTGCCTTTATTTTTCCGTCAAAAACGCACTTGTTATTGCTCTTTAAATAACTAACGACGTTTTGAATTTCTTCTCCGTCTATATTAGGTCCTTGAGCCCTTACCAAATGACTGTCGTCGGGAGTAAAGAACAACATATCGCCGTGATTTAAAAGATTTTCGGCTCCAACCTCGTCAAGAATCGTCCTCGAGTCTACGGCAGACTGCATTTTTAATGAAATTCTAGTCGAAAAGTTAACTTTTATATCTCCTGAAATTATTTCAACCGAAGGTCGTTGCATAGCAAGGATAACGTGTATGCCTGCCGCACGGGCTTTTTGCGCTAAAATCTGAACTTTAGGCAATATATTTACTTTATCGGCGCTTACTAAATCAGCAAACTCGTCTATAAACAAAACTATTCTAGGCATTTCGTCTTGACCTTTCATAATTCTGTTATATTCGGCGATATTAGCGCTTCCCGCTTCTTGTAATTTAGAATAACGCCTACCCATTTCGGTAACAGCCCAATCTAAAATTTTTACAATTTTTTGCCTTTCAACGATAATCTCGTCAATAAGCATATGCGGAACACCTTTGAAAGCTACAAAGTCAACCCCTTTCGGGTCACATATGATTAATCGCATATCTCTCGGACTGCATTTGTACATCATACTTACCAACAACGAACGCACGAAAACGGATTTTCCCGAACCCGAACAACCAGCAATCAATATGTGCGTCATTTTTGCAAGTTCCATTATCAACACTTTTCCGATAGCGTCTTTTCCTACAACGAAAGGAATATTTTCAGCCTTTGCGTCTTGAAATTCTCGACTTTCAATCAATTCTCTTACGCTAACCGTTACCCTATTTTCGTTAGGCACTTCGACGCCCACTTTATTCGATTTCGGTATAGGAGCAATTCTTAACAGCCCTGCAGAATTAAGCTGAACGCCCATATCTTCTTGTAAGCTGGTTATATCTTTTATCGCAACCCCTATCGGAACGGTTAAATCAAACCTTGTAAGCGTAGGACCGTGATGAATTTCCGTTATTTCCATTTGACGTTTTCTCATGGTTTCGATAACGGTTAGTATCGTTTGCGAACAAAAATTAAAAAATTCTTGAAGTCTTTCTTTGTTCTCGTTTACGTTATAAAGCTTTAGTAATCCCGTCGGGAAAGGATTAAATACAAAATCGCTATAATCGTACTGTTCTAAAGATACGGCGTCTTCTTCATTTTCCTTCCTAGCTTCGCTGTTGCCACTAAAATAATCTCTCGTGCTACTAGTTAAACTCGTCTCGGAATAACTCTTTTTCTCCAAAGAGGAAAAATCTCTATCAAAATCACTTTTAGAAAAATCTTTTTCAAGTTTTTCGCCAAAAGACTGTTCGTCTTTCTTTTCTTCGTTTCTAGCGTATTTTTTTAATTCTTTTTCAAAATCAAAACGTTTACTTTCGGTCGAACTTTCTTTTTGTGTTTCAAAATCGCTTACGGAATAAGGATTTTCCCTACCTTCTACACCACGATTAAAATAACCGTTAACCTCCGATTCTTTTTCATACTCAACTTTCGGAGTATATATCATAGGATTAGGTTTCGAATCGTCAATGCCTTCCTCAAAAGGTACGTTTGTCTCTTCCTTTCTCGGTATGGCATCCGAAACGTTATTTGTTTCATAAGACGAACCGCCGAAATAATTCGTCTCGGAATATTCGGAATTGTTTTGCTGTTGACTTTCGGAAAACCCTCTTTTTTTCGGTGGGTTTTTTAGCCTTTCGTAAACGTCGTCAAAAGCGTCCTTTTTTTCTTCTCGAACGTATTGAGTATATCTATTGGCATTTTCTTCTTGCGTTGCCTGCCTATACCCGACTATAGGTAAATCGTATGATTGCCCGCCGTTTTGTTGATACGCATACCCGTTTTGTGCAAAAGGTAACGAAACCTCGTCGCTTTCCGACGATTTATTTTTAACTTTTCCGTTGCTATTCCTTTCTTTCGTTTTCACGATACCGGAAATAAAATAAACCACTAAAGCTAAAAAGAGCAAAGAAAACAGAATATACGCTCCTACCGAACTTAAAACCGAAGCAATCAATCCTACCGATAAAGCAAGAAACGCCCCGCCGAACGAAGGGTGCGAATAACCCATATCATAACATTTAGACAAATATGCTTTATAGCTTCCGTTAAACGGCGCCGTTACCAAATGAATAATCGAGAATAATGAATATAACGCAAGGAAAAACAACAATTTCTTTTTAAATGAAACTTTTATTTTTATTTTTAAACCTGCAACTATCAAAAAACCGAATAAGGAAACCAAAAAGAAATAAACGTATGAAGTAACGCCGAATACCCCCAACAACAATTTACGAATGTTAATTCCCAACTGTCCAAAAAACAAATCTCCGCCCATAAGACAAATTAATCCTATGATAGCGAAAACAACTAAAAGTATTCCTAAATTTTCGAGAGATAATAATTTTGACGCATTTTTTTTACTTTTCAAAATAAATCCCTCCCAATTTTCATACACATTAAGTATACCATAGCTCTCTTTTTTTTTCAATTATTTTTATATAATTATTTCAAGTAATATTTTCTATTAAGTATCGTTTCTTCCTAATAAACGTCAAAAAACCCCGCTTTTTCAAACGAGGTTTTTCTTTTGCATAACTTTAAGTAACGATGTCACTATTTATCTTCTATTAAGGCTACAACGTCTTGAACCGTTTTTAAAGACTGAACTTTATCTTCGGGCACTTCTATTCCCAATTCGTCTTCCAAAGCCATAATCATTTCAAAAACGTCTATCGAGTCGGCACCCAACTCCGAAATAATCTCGGATTGAGGCGTAACTTTGCTTTTATCTATACCTAATTGCGAACTGATAAGTTCTGCCACTCTGTCAAATGTTGACATTTTTACCTCCCGTAAAAAAATTAAACCCTAAAGTTTATTTTATTATATCACCGATATTTTGCCTTGTCAATTTCTTTTTAATCTTTTAATGGAAAGACCTATTCTGTTTTTCTTTAAATCGACTGCGATAACCATAACGTCTAATTGTTGTCCGACTTTTAATACGTCCAACGGATGCTTAATATAAGAATTTGATATTTCAGAAAGGTGAACAAGTCCGTCTTGGTGAACGCCGATATCTATAAACGCACCGAAATCTGTTACGTTTCTGACGGTGCCGTGAATGACCATTCCTTCTTTTAAATCTTTCAACTCTTTAACGTCTGCTCTTAGAACGGGCTTTGGTAAATTTTCTCTTATGTCCCTACCGGGTTTCATAATTTCAACCACCACGTCGTTTAGCGTGGGAACACCTATTCCGCAAGCAACGGCAACTTTTTGTTCCCCATAGTTTTTAACTTGCATCGCCAATTCGCCTAGTTTATTGCCCTTTACTTCTTTTTCGGTATAATTAAACAGTTTAAGAAGTTTTTCAACGGCTTCGTAAGACTCGGGGTGAACGGAAGTATTGTCTAAAATATTATCTCCGTCGCTAATTCTCAAAAATCCCGCACATTGAAGATACGCCTTTTCGCCAAGTTTTGGAACTTTTAAAAGTTGTTTTCTGTTAGTAAACTTTCCGTTTTTTTCTCTATATTCTACGATATTTTTTACTATACCTTTATTAAGCCCCGAAACGAAAGATAAAAGTTGCGGACTTGCCGTATTCAAATCAACTCCTACGGAATTTACACAGTCTTCCAGTACTCCATTTAAAACGCTGTCTAATCTAGCGGGAGGCATATCGTGTTGATACTGTCCTACGCCTATCGACTTCGGGTCTATTTTTATAAGTTCTGCCAACGGGTCTTGCAAACGTCTTGCTATAGATATAGCCGACCTTTCGGAAACGTCTAATTCGGGGAATTCCTCCGCTCCTAATTTAGACGCCGAATAAACCGACGCTCCCGCCTCGCTAACGACTGCGTAAGTAACCTTATCCTCGTCGGTATTCACCTCTTTTAACATATCCGCAACGAAAACTTCGGAATCTTTTGACGCCGTTCCGTTCCCGATAGAAATGACTTGAACTTTATCTTTCTTTATCAAATCTTTAAGAACTTTTTTCGATTGTTCTATTTCTTTTTTAGGCGGAGTGGGAAAAACTACCGTTTTATCTAAAAATTTACCCGTTTCGTCAACTACCGCAATTTTACAACCGGTTCTGTTACCCGGGTCAAATCCCATTACAACCTTTCCTTTTAGCGGTGGTTGCAACAATAAAGGTTTTAAGTTAACCTCAAACATCTTTATGGCTTGTTCCTGAGCATTTTCGGTAAGCATTGCCCTTATTTCTCTTTCAATAGACGGTTCTATAAGTCTGGAATAAGAATCGGCAACCGCTCTTTTAACGCATTCCGTAGTAATACTGCCTTCTTTAACGTAAAAAGTTTCGCATACACGAACGGCAAAATCTTCGTCGATAGCAACCTTAACCTTTAAATACTCTTCTTTTTCACCCCTATTTAAAGCAAGAATTCTATGTCCCTTTATTTCGGAAACTGCTTCTTCGTATTCGGCATAATTATCGTACGTTAACGCACCTTCGTCGTCTTTCTTCGTCTTTTTCGAACAAACCATTCCGTTTTTAATAAATATTTTACGAAGTTTTTTTCTAAGCTCCGCGTTATCCGAAACAATTTCCGCAATAATGTCTTCAGCTCCTTGAATAGCTTGTTTTTCGTTTTCCACCTTTTTTTCGGGGTTTACAAAAGGACGAGCGATATCTTCCAACGAACCTGACAGCACGTCTTGTTTCAAGATTATATCGGCTAAAGGTTGAAGCCCTTTTTCGATAGCAGAGGTTGCCCTCGTCATCTTCTTTTGTTTAAAAGGTCGATAAATATCCTCGACTTCCGTTAAAGTAACAGCCAAACTCAAAGCTTTTACTATTTCGTCCGTAAGTTTGCCTTGCGCTTCTATATTGTTTTTAACGTCTTCCTTTCTTTTTTCGAGGTTACGTAAATACTCCAATCTGTCGGCAAGCTCTCTAAGTACTTGGTCGTCAATATGCCCCGTAAGTTCTTTTCTGTAACGAGCAATAAACGGTATGGTATTTCCATCGTCAAGTAGCTCGACTATGTTGGTTACGTGCTTTTCGTTTAAATTAAATTCTTCAGTAATTTTTTTTATTATATCCATAGTTCACCACAATCGTAAAAAAACAAATAAATTAATATTTTATAAGCGATTTTGCATTATTTTATGTTTTTAAAATTTATGTTCTTTCTATACAAAACCAATGCGTTGTCACAAGCCAATCCTACGTGTTTCTCGTGAAAACTTCCCTCTAATAAATTATAACAAGGCTTTGATAAATCAATCGAATAATCGTCCGAACTTAAATTTACGGCAACGATAACGTTGTCGTTACCATTTCTTCTTTCAAAAACAAACAGTCCCTTTTCGTTTTTTAAAACGTTGAGTTCTCCGTCTTTAAACAAGTCGATGCTTGACCTTATTTCGGAAAGTTTTTTATACCATTCGATTAGTTGAAGATTTTCTCTCCCCCAAGGATAACACTTTCTGTTAAAGGGGTCCATATTACCTTCAAGCCCTGCCTCGTCACCGTAATAGACAGACGGAACTCCGTATAAGGTAAATTGAAGTAAAGATGCAATTTTTAATCTACGAATACCGTTTGACAGTTCTTTTGCGCTTAAAAACTCGTTTTCGCTTTCTTCTTTAGAAGTCAAAACAACTTCTCGTCCTAAAACGGTAAGGATTCTAGGCGTGTCGTGCGTGCCCAATATATTCATTAGACAATCTAACGCAATCTTTGGATAATTATCCGTTTGTGAACGTATAACGTCGTGCAATTTATTTGCACTGCGTGTTAAAACGTAATCAATTATAGCGTCTTTTAAGGGATAATTCATTACCGAGTCTAACTCACGCCCTTGAAAATACTTTCTTCTTACGCTATAAGCGATTTTATTAGTCGCGTCTTCCCAAACTTCACCCAATACAAGATTATCTTCTGAAACCCTGTGCATTGCGTTTCTTATCTTCACCACAAAACTATCGGGTATTTCATCAACAACGTCAAGTCTTATTCCTGCAACGCCTAACTTTGCATAATGTTCTAACATTCCGTTTTCGCCTGCAATAAAGTCTTCAAACTCTGTCGAATTCTTATTTATCGTAGGCAGAATGTCAATCCCCCACCAACTCAAATATTTATCGGGGAATTTATCAAAACAATACCAAGAATAATACGGCGAATCCTTACTTTGATACGCACCTACGGTGTCAAAACGTCCGTACTTGTTAAAATAAATACTATCGTCTCCCGTGTGATTGAAAACACCGTCTAAAATAATCCTAATTCCAAGCTTTTTAGCGGTAGTTATGAGAGATTTTAAGCTTTTTTCATCGCCAAGCACACTATCTACTTTCATATAGTCAGAAGTGTCGTACCTATGATTCGAATACGAAGAAAAAATAGGATTTAAATAAATAACGGAAACGTTTAAGCCCTTTAAGTATTTTAACTTTTTCTCAATTCCTTTTAAATTACCGCCGAAAAAGTCGTTATTTAAAACTTTTCCGTTTACGGGTTTATAATATGGTGTACCGTACCAATCTTCTCTTTTAATCTTGCCTGTCGGAACCTCGAATTCACCGTCACGATTAAACCTATCGGGAAAAATTTGATACATTATTCCGCCTTTAAACCAGTCGGGCGTTTTATAATTGCTTTCGTAAACTAAAAGCTGATAACTTTTTACCTCGCTTTGAATTTGCGCTTCGTAATTATCTCCCAAACCTATGCAGTATTCGTTATTGAAAACGAAATAATACCAGTAAAGCCCTACTTCGAGTTTAGGAAGTTTAACCGAAAAAACGTTATCGGGAAACTTTTCTAACTCAAAAGCAATCGTAGAATTATCACTATCTTTCCTCAAAATTAAGCGACACCGTTCGGCATCACTTAATTTTATAGAAATATTTATTTCATCTAAATCGGAAATAGCTCCTTTTATGCTTTTACAAGCTAAATCCAGTGGATTATAATAAATCATATTATTTTATAGGCTTAATACCCCAAATGTTTTCCGCATATTCTCTAATACTTCTATCAGCAGAGAAAATTCCGCTTCCCGCAACGTTTTCCAAGCTCATCTTAGCCCATTTTCTCTTATCGCCATACACTTTATCAATGTATTCATGCGTATCGCTATAAGACGCAAAATCCGCCATACACATATACGGATCGGCAATAGGACTGTTGGTAAGCAAATATCCTCTAAACGATTCAAACGATTGACCGTTAAAGCCAACCTTTAACGCCTCGATAATCTCTTGAAGTTTACGATTATTATTGTAATACGCCGAAGAATTGTAACCCTGTTTCCATAAATCGTCTACGTCTTTTGAACTCAAACCAAATATAAAGATGTTGTCTTTACCAACTTGTTCAAACATCTCAACGTTTGCTCCGTCCATGGTTCCGATAGTTAACGCCCCGTTAATCATAAATTTCATATTACCGGTTCCGCTAGCCTCTTTACCCGCAAGCGAAATTTGCTCCGATAATTCGGTGGCAGGCATAAGTCTTTCGGCAAGCGATACGTTATAATCTTCGAGATAAACGACTTTAAGCTTTTCTCTAATCTTCGGATTAGGATTATTGTTGATGTCTTGCGCCAAATAACAAATAAGTTTTATTATTTGTTTTGCCATATCATAGCCGGGAGCGGCTTTTGCTCCGAAAATAAACGTCTTTGGCGTCATTTCCATATCGGGATTTTTCTTAAGTTCGTTGTATAGATAAATAATATACATAGCATTCAAGAGTTGCCTTTTATACTCATGCATTCTCTTAGCTTGAACGTCGAACATAGAGTCGGGATTGATAATTTCGCCCGTCTTATTCTTTACGTATTCGCAGAATTGAACTTTTTTAATTCTTTTAATTTCATTCATTCTGTCTAAAACGGAAGAATCGTTTACAAACTTTCTAAGTTGAGCAAGTTGACTTGCGTCTTTTACGTAACCGTCACCGATACAGTCGCTGATTAACGAACAAAGTTCGGGGTTAGATTGACACAACCATCTTCTATACGCAATACCGTTTGTAACATTCGTGAATTTATTGTCATAAGTTTCGGCAAAATCTTTAAAAATGCTTTGTTTAATAATTTCACTGTGTAAAGCGGAAACGCCGTTTACCTTGTGTGATGCGATAACGCTTAAATTAGCCATTCTTATCTGTCCGCCGGAAATTATGGACATTCTATCGATTTTAGCCCATTCGCCCGGATATTTATCCCACATATCTTTACAGAATCTTCTGTTTATCTCTTTTAAAATGGCGTAAATTCTAGGAAGTCTTCTCTCGATTAAATCCTCGTTCCATTTCTCTAATGCTTCCGCCATAACGGTATGGTTAGTATAAGCCACCGTTTTAGTAACTATATCCCAAGCTTTTTCCCAACTATAACCGTGGTCATCCATAAGTAATCTCATCAATTCGGGAACGCAAAGAGCGGGGTGCGTATCGTTAATGTGAATAGCAACCTTATCTCCTAAATTGTCAAACGTTTTATAAACGTTATAGTGAGAATCTAAAATGTTTTGTAAACTTGCGCTTACCAAGAAATATTGTTGTTTTAATCTTAAAGATTTACCCTCAAAGTGATTGTCAGAGGGATATAACACTTTGGAAATCAATTCCGCCTCATTGCTCTCTTTCAAACATTGAGCATAATCGCCTTGAGAGAATTTGTGCATATCGAAATTGGTTATACTTCTAGCTCTCCAAAGTCTTAAAACGGAAACAGCTTCGCAATCTTTACCCGAAATCATCATATCATACGGAACAGCCTCGACTTCTTGTGCATTTACGTGATTAATTTTTACACCTTCAGGCGTCCAAATTTCCTCAATATGTCCGTCAAATTTAACCTTAACAGCTTTATCAAGTCTTTGAGTAAGCCATACTTCTCCGCCTGGAAGCCAAATATCGGGCAATTCCATTTGCCAGCCGTCTACGATTTTTTGTTTAAATAAACCGTATTCGTATCTGATAGAATATCCCATAGCAGGATAATCTTGACTTGCCAAAGCGTCCATAAAGCAAGACGCCAATCTTCCAAGACCGCCGTTACCTAAACCTGCGTCGGGTTCGTATTCGTATAAATCTTCAAGCGAATATCCGTACGCCTTTACAGCGTCCTCAAACTGCTTAGTTAAATCGAGGTTGTATAAATTATTTTTTAACGATCTACCAACCAAAAACTCCATGCAAAGATAATAAACTCTTTTACCCTTTTTCTCTTTTATGGTTTTAGAGTATTTATTTCTTTTTTCCAAAAGAATATCCCTTACTGCCATAACGACAGCTTTATAAATTTGCTCTTTCGTTACTTCGCTGTCGGATATTCCGAAAAACTTAGAAAGTTTTCCCTTTAATAGTTCAGTTGCTTCCCTTTTGGTAAACGGAGTAGCTTTTTGTTCGTGTTTTACAGCATTGATAGATTGTGTTTCCGTTTTTTTACTTGATTTCATTAATTGTTCTCCTGTATATATATTATTTATCCTTTTTAAAGTTTTTCATAAATTTCTTCGTATTTAACAGCCGATTTACTCCAAGAAAAATCGGTTTCCATAGCTCTTTTCATAATAGAATTCCAAGTTTGCTTATCACCGTAGGTAAATATAGCGTCTTTTAAAACGTAAAGCATTTCGTGAGCGTTGTAATTATTAAATACAAAACCTATTCCGCTATCCCTATTACCTTGATTAAACGGAGCTATACTATCAGCAAGTCCGCCCGTTCTTCTTACAACGGGAACTGTTCCGTAACGACAAGCAATCATTTGACTTAAACCGCAAGGCTCTTGTTTGCTAGGCATTAAGAATATGTCTGCTCCCGAATAAATTTTTGACGCCAAATCTTTATTGTATGCCGGAATCATTCTACACTTTCCGCCGTAACGATAAGCAATATCGCCGAAATAGTTCTCAAATTGCCAATCACCCTTGCCAAGTATAATTACTTGAACGTCTTCGCCAAGAACCTCTTCTAAAACGCATTTTACAAGGTCGAGCCCTTTATGACTTACCAACCTAGAAATAATTGCGACGATAGGAACGTCTCTTTGAGGAAGCGAAAGCATCTCTTGAAGTTTTTGCTTACATACCTTTTTACCCGACAAATCCTCAACGGAATAATTAGCAAAAAGCTTTTTATCTTTTTCGCTATTATATAAATTTTCGTCTATACCATTCAATACTCCGCTTAATTTATAAGCGTTTTTATTTATGCAGTATTCCAAACCGTGTGCAAAAAAGGCGTTTTTTATCTCTTGAGCGTACGTAGGCGATACGGTAGTTACGTAATTACTATACTCTATCGCTCCTTTTAAAAGATTTAAACAACCGTCGTAATCTATCGTCGTATAAGTGTAATCGGGCAAACCGAAAAGCGTCCATGCTAAATCGTGTCCGTATTTTCCTTGATACTCGATATTATGAATGGTAAATACGCTTTTAATTTCAGAAAAACCGAATTTTCCGTAATAAAGCGTTTTTAAATATATTACCGACAAAGCCGTTTGCCAATCGTTAGCGTGCATAATCGTAGGATAATAATCTAAAAATCCCATCATATCCAAAACGGCTTTTGAGAAAAACGCAAACCTTTCGGCGTCGTCAAATTCTCCGTACAAAACGTCCCTCTTAAAATAGTATTCGTTATCTATAAAGTAGTAGGTTACGTCGTCTTGTTTTAAAGAAAATACTCCGCAGTATAAATTTCTCCAACCAAGCCCTACGTTAAAGTTACCCAAAAATGTAAATCTTTGCCTATATTCTTCTCCTATACACTTGTAAAGAGGAATTGCAACCCTAACGTCGTAATTTCCGTTTTTAGCTAACGCCTTAGGCAATGAACCTATAACGTCCGCAAGACCGCCCGAAGCGACAAAAGGATTACATTCACTTGCAACGAATAAAATGCTTCCACGCTTATGGATTTTAATTTCTATCGACTCATCGACAACTTCTTGTTCGCATTTTTCTTCAACTTTTACTTCGGTTGTTTTTGTTGTGGTTTTTTTGCGAGTTCTTGTCGTGCTTACTGTTTTTTTAACCTCTTCCATTATATAACACTCCCCTTAAATATGAAGAACGGATGATTGTCGCAACCTGATAATTGTCTACCGTCTCTTATAACGACGTCTTTATCGGTAATAATCGCATTTAAACAAACGTTTTCACCCGTAATGGTATCTTGCATTAAAATACTGTTTTTAACTACCGTTCCTCTTGAAATTTTAACCCCACGGAAAATAATACTATTGTACACTTCTCCCTCTATTACGCAACCGTCCGCAATTAAAGAATTTTTAACTACGCAATTAGCTCCGTATTTAGTAGGAGAACTGTCCTTGGTTTTTGTATATATTTCGCTAGATTTAAATAGTTTTTCTCTAACTTCGGGATTTAACATACTCATACTAATATCGTAATAATTTTGAAGCGACGAAATGGTAGTCATAAACCCTTTATATTGATAAGCAAATATTCTTATACTTTCCGTATTATACGCTAAAACATCCTTTGAAAACGAACGTTTACCGTGCGCAACAGCGTCGGTAATAAGTGAAAGTAAATAGGTTCTTTTTATCAACATAATATTTGCATATAGATTAACGTTTCCGCTAGTCACGGGATTAAACTCAAAACCTTTAATTCTTCCAAAACCGTCAACATTTAAAACTATATTATCTCTACCCGATATTTCTTTTGTGTTTTTAACAGTGTAAATCATAGTGATATCCGCACCGTTTTCGTTGTGGAACTTTAAAACTTTTTCCAAGTCCACGGAAGAAATTGCATCGGAATCGCTCATAACAACGTATTCTTGCGTTGATTTTTTAAGAAATCCGAAAACTCCTTTCAAAGCCTCAAGTCGAGTATTGTATACCATGCTGTTTTCCTGAACTCCGAAAGGTGGTAATATCATTAACCCGCCGTTTTTTCTCGCTAAATCCCAATCTTTACCGCTACCGACGTGGTCCATTAAAGATTGATAATTGCTTTTAGTTATAACTCCCACTTTCGTTATACCCGAATTAATCATATTAGAAAGGGCAAAATCTATCAAACGATACCTTCCGCAAAACGGAATCGACGCCATAGTTCTTTCAGCAGTCAATTCGGGGATATTACTATCGTGAATATTTGAAAAAATAATTCCAAGTGCATTCATATTTCTGCTCCTTATACGTTTTCGTTAATAATCAATCCGCTATCTACGGTTTTACCGTTTCCGATTTCGACTTCAGCGCCGACAACCGTAATTTTTTTAATATCGTTACCGCCTACCGAGGCATTTTCGCCAACTACAACGCCGTTATCTAAAATACAATAGTTTAGGTTTGCACCGCTTTTAATTGTACAACTGCCGAACAACACGCTGTTTTTTACGCTGGCGCCTTTTTCTATTATGACGTTTTCGGCTAAAACGGAATTCTCCACTTCACCGTATATCTCACAACCGAGAGAAACGATAGAGTTTACAACTCTTCCCTCTTCCCCTATAAAATGCGGAGGTGCGATAGGCGTTCTTGAATGAATTTTGTTTTCGGAATCGTGAGAAGGAAATTTAGGTTGGTCGCCGAGCAAATCCATATTAGCCTCGAACAACGCATCTATCGTTCCTACGTCTTTCCAATACCCCTTAAACTCATAAGAGAACATTTTTTCTCCGTCAGCGAGCATTTTAGGAAGAACGTCGTTACCAAAGTCGTTAGAAGATTTTTCGTCCGCCTCGTCCTCGTCAAGATATTTATATAATTTCGACGCGGTGAAAATATATATTCCCATAGACGCCAAAGTGCTTTTCGGTTTTTTGGGTTTTTCTTCAAACTCGTAAATTTCTCCGTCGTCCTTAATGTTAACTATACCGAATCTCGACGCTTCTTCAAGCGGAACGCTAATCGTTGCAACCGTACAAGCGGCATTATTCTTTTTATGTTCTTTTAACATAAGCGAATAATCCATTTTGTAAATATGATCGCCCGACAGTATCAGCACGTATTCGGGATTATATCTTTTTATGAAAGCAAGGTTTTGATAAATGGCGTTTGCCGTTCCCTTATACCACTCACTGCCCGTCTTGGCTTGATAAGGCGATAAAATATGTACTCCGCCGTAAAGCCTGTCCAAATCCCAAGGTTGTCCGTTACCTATGTAATCGGCAAGCTCTAAAGGTTGATATTGAGTTAATACGCCAACGGTATCTATCCCCGAATTAACGCAATTCGACAAAGGGAAATCTATAATTTTATATTTTCCGCCGAAAGTTAAAGCGGGCTTTGCCACCTTATTGGTCAAAGCGTATAATCTACTTCCTTGTCCGCCCGCCAAAAGCATTGCTACACATTCTTTTTTTGATAACATATTTATCCCCCGAAAAAAATAATCCTTTTTAATTATACTTTTTTAAATTAAGTTTTATTCTTACTTAAAATTAAACAAGAAAATTTAGGCATTTTAAATTTAATTGCCGTTTCTTTTCCGAATTTTTTGGTAGTGTAAACTCTTTTTCTTCCGTTTAATCCGCTACCGCCGTATTTCATGTCGTCCGAATCGAGCACGACGGAATATTTTCCTTTTTCAAGCCTTAAATAGTAATCCATATCAACGCCACTGAAACAAATAATGCAAACAAACTCGTTGCCTTTTTTATCTTTTCTCTTATACGCAATGGTATTGAGGTCTTTGCTGTCTGCGTCAAGCCACTCAAATCCGTCCCACGAGTCTTCTATTTCGTAAAAAGCCGGAGTGGTTTTGTATAGCGTGTTAATCTTTTTATTGTACTCTTTCAATTTGGCGTGCATCGGATAGTCTAAAAGGAAGAACTCTAACCCCTCTGCGTAACGCCATTCGATAAATTGTCCGAACTCATTACCCATAAAATTGAGTTTTTTACCGGGGTGCGTGAACATATATCCTAAAAATGCCCTCTCGCCTGCGAATTTTTCTTCGTAAGTTCCCGGCATTTTATTTACGAGCGAACCTTTTCCATGTACGACTTCGTCGTGAGAAATAGGTAAAACGTAATTTTCGGAAAAAGCGTACATCATAGAAAACGTAAGTTTATTATGCTCGAATTTTCTAAAATAGGGATCGCATTTAACGTACGACAAAACGTCGTTCATCCAACCCATATTCCATTTAAAATTAAATCCAAGTCCTCCGATATCGACGGGTTTAGTAACCATAGGCCAAGCCGTTGACTCTTCTGCAATCATAAGCGCATAAGGATAATACTCGAAAACGCTTTTATTTAGTTTTCTTATAAAATCCATTGCCTCTAAATTTTTGTTTTCGCCGTATTTGTTAGGAAGCCATTCCCCGTCTTTTTTATCGTAATCGAGGTACAGCATAGACGCCACGGCGTCAACCCTTATTCCGTCGATATGATATTTTTCAAAAAAGAAGTGAGCGCTTGAAATTAAGAAAGATTGAACTTCGCCTTTTCCGTAATCGAATCTTCTCGTTCCCCAGCCCTTATGCTCTTTTAAGTCCCATCTAGAACTCTCGTATAAAGGCTCTCCGTCGAATTCGTAAAGCCCGTGTGCGTCTTTAGGAAAATGAGCGGGAACCCAGTCTAATATAACTCCTATTCCCTTTTTATGAAATTCGTTTACCAAATTCATAAACTGCCTAGGCGTTCCGAACCTTGACGTAACTCCGTAATACCCCGTAACCTGATACCCCCAAGAACCGTCGAAAGGATATTCCGTAACGGGCATAAATTCCACGTGGGTGTATCCCATATCGGCAACGTACTGAACCAATTCACGAGCCAAATCGACGTAGCTGTAATAATTGCCGTCGTTGTATTTTTTCCAAGAACCTAAATTTACCTCATAAATATTCATAGGCGACGAATAAACGTTGGTTAATCTGCTTTTTGAACGATACTCTCCGTCGGTCCACTTGTATCCGTCTAAATCATAAAGTTTAGAAGCCGTTTCGGGAGGCGTTTCAAAATGATACGCAAAAGGATCCGCTTTAATTGTTTTTCCGTTAGCGCCGTTAATTGCATACTTGTAATTGTCGTACTCCTTTAATCCCGATATAAACAATTCCCATACGCCCGATTCGCCTAAAGAAACCATTTTATTTGCTTCTTGATCCCAATCGTTAAAATCTCCAACTACGGAAACTTCTTTTGCGTGAGGCGCCCAAACCCTGAACATTGCACCCTTTTTACCCTTTACGGTGCAAAGACGTCCTCCGAAAAATTCATAACTCTTAAAATTTGTACCTTGTCCAAACAAATACAATGGTAATTCGTAGTCTTTATTCATGTGTCACCCTTTGAAATTATATAATAATATATTATACAGTATAAATGGAACGATTTCAAGTTTTATTTCGTTTTTTTTGTCTCAAAACTTATTTTTTTAATAAAAAAAAACGACAAAAATCTGCACTTTTATTACTTTAACCAAAAAAAGAAAAATTATGACGAAATTTAACCCCCGCTTAAAATAAGCGAGGGCAAAAATTAACAAATATATTCGTCTTTTTTCTGAGGAGCGTTTTCAAGTTCTTTACGCTTTTCGTCATAGCCGTTTCTGCCGAGTAAAGCATAGGTGGCGTTCTTTCCGCCCTCAACGCCGGGTTGATTATAGGTGTCGATATTAAGCATTTCTCCGACAAAAGCAGTTTCCATTTCAAAATAGAACATAAGCTCGCCCAAGGTAAATGCGTTAACTTCGGGAATGTATACGGTATGGTTAAGTCTGTTTTTAACGGTGAGAGCGTATTCGGTAGCAACTCTTTCTGCGGTAATCAATTCGTTCATAGTGTGACCGCACAAGAAGTTTACGTCGGGAATATCTTTGCAACCGTCGGAAATTTCGGTAACGTCTCTGTACTTATCTACGGCAAGGAAAGTTACAACCTTATCGAAAGGTCCTTCCGTATACAACTGAACTTGACTGTGTTGGTCGGTAACGCCCAAAGCCTTTACTGGCGTTTGTCCCGCATAGACTGTTTTCCCGTCCTTATCGACGGCTTTACCGAGACTTTCTCCCCAAAGCTGACAATACCAGTCTGCCATATACTTCAAAGAATCCGCATAAGGCATCATTACGGAAATGTTTTTGCCTTTATTCATAGCGATATATTGCAATAAAGCGCTCATTAAAGAAGGATTTTTTCTTATATCGTCGATTTTGCAATATTCGTCCATATATTTAGCGCCTGCAAGCATTGCTTTAATGTCTATGCCGAGTACGGCTGCGGGCAACAAGCCTACGGGACACATCTCGGAAAACCTTCCGCCGACGCCGTCGGGAATATAGAAAGTCTTTAACCCCTCCTCTTTTGCGATTTTGATAAGATTTCCTTTGGATTGAGAAGTAGTAGCAATCATATGCTCGCTAGCTTTTGCTCCGAGCTTATCCTTTAACATCTTCATAATGATGAGGTACTGCGTCATAGTTTCACTCGTAGCACCGCTCTTGGTAATTACGTTAAACATCGTCTTTTTTACGTCGATAACGTCTAAAAGAGCTTTCATTCTTTCGGGATCAACGTTGTCTTCTACAAAGAATTTAGGACCTTTTCTCTTTTTGTCGGGAAGGTCGTTATAATGTAAATGACATAACGCTTGGAACGCCGCTATCGGACCTAAAGCGCTTCCGCCTATTCCCAAAACTACGAAATACTTATATTTCTTTCTTACCGTTTCGGCAGTTGCGTTGATATCTTCAACTATTTTATCTTGGTTGTACGGTAAATCAGCCCAACCCATCATTCCGCTACCACGGTTAGCCATAACGGTATCAAAAGCTTTTTTTACAAGCTCTTGTTTATCGTTTATTTCAGCGTCGGTTATACCCTCTCCGCCTTTTATCATTCCGTCCATCATATTATTATAATCAAGACGAAGCTTCATAGAATCACACCATTTCTTGTCAGCTATATTCATATAAAAAACCTCTTTTATTTTTTTACTCGTTCAATTTTAATACATTTGTCGATTTTAGTCAAATATTTTAAATATCCGACTAAAAAATTTTTTCCTTAATATTCCTTAAATAATCTAATCCGTCTTTTAATTCGGAAATTTGCGAAAAAGCCTCGGCGTAAACCTCTATAAGCATATTACCGCAAAAACCGTTGTCTTTAAGCTTTTTAAAAAGCGTTTCGTAATCGAACGTGCCTTTCCCCGGAATACATCCCTTGCCGTTTTCGTCAAAATCGCTTAAATGGACTGTTTGAATATCTTGTCCCATTTCCTCGAGATACAACGAATAGTCGTACCCCGTAATTCTTGCTTGCTTAATATCAAGACAACCTTTTAACCTAGGACAAAACTTTTTTACTTCCTTAAAAAAGCTCGGACGGTTATAGGAAGCCCATTCGACGTTTTCCAAACATAAATTTACTCCGTATTTTTCGCTAACGTCGATAATTTTATTTAAACATTCGCCGTTTTGCTTATAATCGTCGTAATTTGCAGTTCTTCTGAACCTTGCTCTCCCGTGCATAGTGTAATTTGTCGCACCTAAAATTTTAGCGACTTTCATTACGTCCGTAAAAGCTTTTACCGCGTCGTTATACGCTCTTTCGTTGTCGGCAAAAAGTTGCGGTTCGAACTGCGTGGTCATAGTATGCAAAGAGTGAACTCTTAATCCGTTTAGTTTTTTTCCGAGTAATTTCCCGAATTTGGGATTATACTCGTAATAACTCTCCAAAAAAACTTCGCACACTCTGCAATCGATAGAATTTAACGAAGGAATTGCGTCCTCGTTATACTGTTTTTTAAAAAGCGACGCAGTAGAAACGCCTATTTCTACGCTACTCATACAATCAATACTCTAAATCGAGCAAACCGAGGTTGTTGTCGTCCCTTAAATACAAAACTTTAACTTTGCTTGTTTCGGAATCTAAAAATACGAAGAAAGAGTGCCCCATCAACTCGAATTCCGTTATCGCTTCGTCCATAGTCATGGGGTCGAGCCTAAACGTTTTAACTTTTGCGATTCTAATATCTGGAACGTCGGGAATATCAAACAAAGGAGCAGTTTCCACAAATGCGTTTTGTTTGAGTTTCTTTTCGAATTTAGTTCTGTGTTTACGAAGTTGTCCCTCTATTTTAGGCAAAACTATATCGATAGTTTCGTAGAAGTTATCGCCGTATGCTTGCGCCCTTATAAAGTTGCCCTTGTAGTCAAGGCTTAATTCCATTTTAGAGGATAAACCCTCTTTCTTTAAATATATTTTGCATTTCGTGTCGTCTTCGAAATATTTATCTAGTTTAGAAACTTTTCTTTCGATAACGTCTCTTAGTTTTTCGTTAACTACGTAGTTCTTGGTAACCATTTCGATTTTCATAATAAAATCCTCCGATAAAAATGTAAAATTTATAAGATATTATAATCTATTTGCCCGTATTGAGCGAACAAACAAATTTTATCTCCGCGTTTAATATCTCCGCTTAAAATTCTGTCCGACAACATATTTACTATTTGACGGTCAATAACCTTTTTCAGCGGTCTTGCTCCGTACTCTTCGCTGTAACCCTTTTCTAAAATATTAAGTATGCACGATTCGTCGAACTCAACGTCAATCCCTTTATTTTCAAGAGTTTTTTGCAACTTTGAAAGAAATTTAACGACGATGTACGCACACTCTTCTTTGGTTAACCGACGAAAATGCACTACCTCTTCCACTCTGTTTAAAAACTCGGGCTTAAACTGTCTTTTTAACGCCCTTGTTATATTTTCGTCCTCTTCTTCCCGACTTAAAACTTCCGACTTTATCCCTAGATTAGAAGTCATTATTATAATGGTGTTCTTAAAATCTACCGTTCTTCCCTTATTATCGGTAAGCCTTCCCTCGTCCAAAACTTGAAGCAAAACGTTGAAAATATCGGGGTGAGCTTTTTCGATTTCGTCAAACAGCACAACCGAATAAGGTTCTCTTCTTACTCTCTGCGTTAAATACCCCTCTTCGTCGTAACCTGCGTACCCCGGAGGCGCTCCTATAAGTTTAGACACGTCCTCCTTGGACATATATTCGCCCATATCTATTCTTATCATCAATTTTTCGTCGCCGAACATAATTTCGGCAAGCGCTTTGGATAACTCCGTTTTACCTACTCCCGTCGGTCCTACGAATATAAACGAACCTAAAGGTCTATCGCCGTCGTTAAGTCCGAGCCTTGCTCTTTTTAGCACGGTCGAAACGGCTTTTACCGCCTCGTCTTGTCCGATTAACCTTTGATGCAATTCCTTTTCCAGAGACAAAAGCCTTTCTGATTCTTCTTTTGTTAACCTTGCTACGGGAATTCCCGTTTTTTCGCTTATCAATTTCGCCACGTCTTGAGCGTCGATATAAGGTCTTTTGCCCGCAATAACCGCTATACGCTTATCGTCCAGCGCCCGCATTTCGCTGACTAAAGCGATTTTTTCGGATTTTAATCTGTTAAATCTTTTTTCGTCACGAATATTGTATGCGTGTTCTAAATCGACTTCCAACTTATCGAGTTTTTCCCTCAACGCAAGAATTTGCTTTTCGGGGGCACGAGACTGCAGTTTGGACTGCGCCGCACACTCGTCGATAATGTCGATAGCTTTGTCGGGAAGTTGCCTTTCGCTTAAATACCTATCGGACAAAATTACGGCTTCTTTTATAGCCTCGTCCTTTATTTCAACCCTATGAAAAGCCTCGAATTTATCCTTTATTCCTATGATTATCTTTATCGCGTCGCTTACGGAAGGAGCTTTAACGTAAATAGGTTGAAGCCTTCTGCTCATCGCCTCGTCTGGCTCTATAAACTTTGCGTATTCGTCGTACGTGGTTGCGCCTATCAGCCTTAACCCCCCGCGGGCAAGCAACGGTTTTAACATTTCGGAAGCGTCCATAGAACCGTCCGTCTTTCCCGCACCCATAAGATTATGTATTTCGTCGATAAAAACTATTATATCGTTTTGTCTAAAAATCTCGATTGCCTTTTTAAACTTTTCTTCAAACTCTCCACGGTATTTGGAACCCGAAATAACGGACGATAAATCCAAGGAAAATATAGTTTTATTCATTAGCGTGTCGGGCACTCTCCCCGCCACGATTTCTTGCGCAAGCCCCTCGACTATCGCACTTTTTCCAACCCCCGGCTCACCTATTAAAACGGGACTGTTTTTCGTTTTCCTCGCTAACGCTCTTATGATTTCGTTAATTTCGTTATCTCTACCGATAACCTTTTCAAGATTTCCTTCGTACGCCTTGCGAGTTAAATCTTCGCCTAGGTTTTGTATCTCCGACAAATCGGGCGAATCATAACCCATTTCAGCAGGTTTTTGTAAATCCGATTCAACGGAAGTTCTAGCCATTAGAGCAAGTCTTTGCTCTAAATCTCTCTCCATAGCGCTTACGTTAACTCGCATTTGTCTAAATATTTGCATAGCTCCGCAGTCCTGCGTTTTAATAATTGCTAAAAGCAGGTGTTCGGAGCTAACGAAATAATAATTTTGAGTTGTTTTTTTTGCAAGTTCTATAGCAAGATTATTAACAGACTTCGTCGTCGGAGTGTAACCTTGAATTTTATCGTTTTTTCTAAAAGTTTTTATTAAAAAGGGCAAATAATTTCTTTCGTTTACGCCGTAACTATTGAGCGTTTTTTTTGCGAAGGTATCCGAAACGACGAGCATACCGTATATAATTTCTTCCGTTCCGATATACCCGAACCCGTTTTTTACACCGAAGCTCCGCGCTCCTTTTATTATTTCCGTAACTTCACTCGTTAATCCGCCCGACATAATCAATCCTTAGTAGTTTATTTTTTCGTTAAATCTTTTAAATATTCGGCAAATTCTTCTTTTAAATCGTCGTTTTTCAAGGAAAACTCTACGTTTGCCTTTAAAAAGCCCAACCGATCGCCCATATCGTACCTTATTCCGTCAAACTCTAACGCATAACCGCCGAATTTACGTGAAACTATATCCAAAGCGTCGGTAAATTGATACTCGCCGTTTTTCCCCGGCTTTAACTCCGCTATAACGTCGAGTATTTCGGGACAACAAACGTACCTACCCAAAGGAGATAAATTACTTTTAATTTCCTCGGGAGCGGGCTTTTCGGTAATTTTGGTTATTTTGTAAACGTTTCCGTCGCTTTCGTCGTACTCGACGGAAGCGTATTTGGACACTTGTGACAATTCAACCCTCTTACAACCTATAACCGTCTTTCCCTTTACGGTGAAAACGTCTATCAGTTGACCGATAACGGGTTTTTCTCCGTACATTAAATCGTCGCCGAACATAACGGCAAAAGGTTCTTTTCCGATAAAATCCTTTGCAACGGCGATAGCGTTGGCCGTTCCCTTTTGTTCCTTTTGTTCGATAAAAACGATTTTACACGTTTTATAGTTGTTGACGGCTTTATAATACTCTTTTTTGCCGTTTGCGTTTAAAACCGTATTCAAAGCCGAATTTTCGGAAAAATGTTTTTCTAAAATCTCTTTGTTTTGACCGACGATAAGTGCAATTTCCTCTATACCGCTATTTAAAGCCTCGTCGATAATGATTTCTATCGCAGGTCTGTTAACGACGGGTAGCATCGCTTTCGGCACGGCTTTCGTAAAAGGTAAAAACCTCGTTCCGAATCCCGCAACGGGTATTACTGCCTTTTTAACTTTATTCATAGTATCTCCAAACCAAATACCTTTTATTTAAAGTATTTATCTTCGATTTTTTTGATTTTTTCAACTCTTTTAGAATGTCTTCCGCCACTAAACTCGGTAGACAAAAACAAATCGACGCAATCGAGTATAACGCCGATACCGCTTATGCGTTCGCCGAAAGTTATAATATTGGCGTCGTTATGCTCCCTACAAGCTTTCGCCGAAAAAGCGTCCGTACAATGCGCACAACGAATTCCTTTTACTTTGTTTGCTACGATTGAAACGCCTATACCCGTACCGCAAACTATTATGCCTTTTTCGCATTTTCCGTCGGAAACCGCTTCTGCAACCGCTAAAGCGTAATCGGGGTAATCGCAAGAACTTAAATCGTAAGTCCCGAAATCCTCGTACTCGTAACCGAGTTGTTTTAAGTGCTCAATTATTTTTTGTTTCACGGGAAATCCCGCATGATCACAACCTATTGCTATCATTTTGTTCTCCTCACACAATATTCTATAAGAAAATGCGATAAAAGTCAATATCAAACTTGAAATCTTTTATCGCAACTTTAAACTAAATTTTCACGCCGTAATTTTAGGTGTATAAACCCTTTCCGAAAGACTTTAAAAGTCTGTTCATAACGCTTTGCCCGACTTCGTCTTTATAACTTAACTCCACGCCGAGAATAACGTCTGCAACCTTTTCTCCCTCTCTCAGTCTTTTATACAAAAGTCCCGCAGCCTCGTAAGAATTTTTACCTAAATCAAGCACGTTATAATTTTTACCTAAAAC
>CAZRMT010000001.1:9517-20326 GCA_964601265.1 uncultured Christensenella sp. | reverse complement strand
CGTCTTAAAATAACGGGAACGCTTTTCGTTACGTCAAGAACGGTACTCTCTATTCCGCCTACGCACTCTCCGCCTTCTAAAATCAATTTTACTCTTCCTTTTAAGTCGTCGTAGCAATGTTCGCTCGAAACGGGACTTACGTGCTTTGAAATATTTGCGCTAGGCGCAGGCACGGGTATATCAACCGCTTTTAAAAATTCTTGACAACCCGTATGCGAAGGAATTCTGACAGCAAGCGTATTTAATCCGCAAATTAACGGACTTACGGTATTTTTAGACCTATACACCATGGTTAACGGCCCCGGCAAAAACTTTTCCGCAAGTTTATAACAATAATCGTAATCTCTATATACTAGCGAATCTATATCGTAATCTTTATGTATATGAACGATTAGCGGATTATTTGACGGTCTGCCCTTGGTTTCATAAATCTTTTTTATCGAAGCGTCGCTAAACGCATTGCCACCTAGCCCGTAAACCGTTTCGGTGGGAAAAACAACTAACTCGTCGTTTAGCAATAACTTTTTCGCCTCGTTTAAACTATCAACGCTTATATTTTTAATTTCAGTATTCATTTTATCCTCGATTAAAGCAAAAACGGCTCTTTTGAGCCGTTTTTAAAATTTTTAGAACGGTAATCCGTTATCGTTATCTTGTTCCGTTGGCGGTTCTTCATTCGGAATCGGAGGCTCTTCGGGCAGAGGAACGTCGCCAGCTCCGTCGTAACCATCGGCAGAACGCTCGGCTCTTTCCTTTTTCTTCCATTCTCTGGGAGCGTCTTCGTCGGATAAATATTCGGGAGGCGGATTGATAAATTTAGTCCACTCGCCTTTAAAGATTAACTTCGCAGTTCCCGTAGAACCGCTTCTGTTCTTTTCCACTATTATTTCGGCTACGTTCTTTTCGACTTTACCGCTCAATAATTCTTTTTCGTCTGCGGTTAAATCGGGTCTATGTATAAACATAACTATATCGGCGTCTTGCTCGATTGCTCCCGATTCTCTCAAGTCCGAAAGCATAGGCTTTCCGCCTTTTCTTCCCGTAATTCCACGGCTTAACTGAGACAAGGCTATAACGGGAACGTTTAATTCTTTTGCAAGCATTTTTAAGCTTCTGGATATTTCCGACACCTCTTGTTGTCTGGAATCGCTTTCCTTTACGGCTCTCATTAACTGAATATGGTCGATAACTATAAGCCCTAAATTGTATCTTGCCTTTAATCTTCTACATTTAGACAATATTTTCGGAACGTTGGTCATTGCGGTATCGTCGACGAAAACGTTTAAATCGTTTAACTTTTTCTGCGCGCTATACAACTTGTTCCAATCTTCTTCGTCAAGCCTGCCTTTTAAGGCTTTATCCATGCTTACGGAACCTTTTGAACACAACATTCTTTGAGCAAGCTCGTTTTTAGTCATTTCCAAGGAGAAAACGGCGCAACATACGTTATGCTTTTCGGCTATGTTCGTAACCATATTCATTGCAAGCGTCGTTTTACCGACTGCGGGACGAGCGGCTAAAATTATTAACTGTCCGCCTTTAAACCCGTTCGTCAAGTTGTCGAGTTTTACAAAACCCGTCATAAGCCCTTGCAAATAATTCTTATCTTCTCCGATTTTTGCAAAAGTTTCCAAAACGGGAGAATAAGAAGGAGATAAATTAACCAGCGAACTACTCTCGTTTTCTTCGGAAATTCCGTAAACGCCGTTTTCAGCCTTTTCCAAAGAAGCCATACCGTCGTCGCTCGTTGTTGCGTCGCTTAAAATATCGCTTCCGACTTTTATAAGTTTTCTTAAAATACTGTCTCTTTTAACTATATCGAGATAATATTTATAGTTCGACGAACTCGGAACTCCCCTTATTAAATTAGTTAGATACGATATTCCTCCGATTTTTTCAAGCGTGCCTCTTTTTTCCATAATATCTACTAAAGTGATATTATCAATGGGCTTTGTGTCGTTGGCAATTTCTTGCATGGCGTCGAAAATGATTTTATGCGTTTCAACGTAAAAATCATCTCTTTTTAAATCCAGAAGAATATCTAATTGTAAATCCGCATCGATTATAATACAGCCGAGAACCGTTTGTTCGGCTTCTAAATTGTACGGAAAATTCTCTTGCTTTTTAGCCATTTTTTTCTCCAAGTTTTACGAATTCTTCTAACGAATCCTTAAAAGATTTCATAGCTTTTTCATAAGGTTCGTCGCTTTCTAAGTCGACGCCCGCAATTTTTAATAGGTTTATCGGCGTATCGGAACACCCCGACGATAAAAATTTGAAATAATTTTCAAGCGCGTCTTTTTCGCCCGACAATATCTTCTCGGCAATAGTTATCGCGCTAATTATTCCCGTTGCGTATTTATACACGTAAAACGCACTGTAGAAATGCGGAATTCTTGCCCACTCGAACGAAATTTCTTCATCGGATACCACGCTGTCGCCGTAATATTTTTTATTAAGCTTTAAATAAGCTTCGCTTAACGCCTCTTTCGATAACGCACCGCCGTTTTCGGCACGCTCGTGAGCGTCACACTCAAACTCGGCAAACATAGTTTGACGGAAAAGCGTGGTTCTTATCATTTCAAGATAATAGTTAAGTAAATACCTTTTGGTATTTCTATCTTTTTCACCGATTAGCAAACTCTTTAACAGCAACACCTCGTTAACCGTACTCGCCACTTCTGCAACAAATATCGTGTAATCGGATTTTTCTTGCGGTTGATTTGCGTTTGAAAAATAAGTGTGCATAGAATGTCCAAGTTCGTGAGCTATGGTAAACACGTCGTGTAAAACGCTTTGATAATTCAACAAAACGAACGGGTGCTTAATTCCGTAAACGCCGACGCTATACGCACCGCTCCTCTTTCCGTAATTTTCCATTACGTCAATCCAGCCTTCGGTATAAGCCTTGTCCAAAAGTTTAACGTAATCTTCTCCGAGAACGCTTAACCCTCGTTTCACCGTTTCAAAAGCCTGCTCGTACGTTTTTTCAATTTTACATTCCGAAACGATAGGCACGTACATATCGTACATGTGCATTTCATCAAGATTTAACTCTTGCTTTCTAACCGAAACGTATTTATGCAAAACGGGAAGAGCTTTGTTAACCTGTGAAAGCAAGTTTTTATAAACCGAAGAAGAAACTTCTTCGTTAAAGAGCGACCTTTCCATTGCCGACGAAAAATTCCTTACTTTTGCCAAAAATACGTCTTTGTTTACACTCGAAATATAAGTCGAAGAAATTATATTTAATAATTTTTCGTAACCGCCGTAATAAGCTTTAAAGGCTTTTTCTCTAACGCTTCTATCTTTATCTTGCAAAAGTACTGAATACGTTCCGTGTGAAACAATTACCTTTTCTCCGTTAACCTCTATCTCGGGGAACGGAAAATCCACGTTGTCCGCCATTTCGAAAATATTGCGGAAAGAAGAAAAAACTTGTCCGCCGTGAGCTAAAATTTTTTCGCCCTCTTCGCCCAACACGTGCGGTTTATTTTTTAATAATCTAGTAAAGGTTCTGTTATAATCTGAAAATTTCGGATTTTTTATAAGCCCTTCTAATTTTTCGGACGAAAAAGAACTCATTTCGGGCGTGGAAAACGCAACGCTTACGTAATAATCGTTTGCAAGAGCGTCTATCTTATACTGCCTTTCAACGGCTTTTCCGTCGGAAGAATCCTCATCCTTTTTCATCATGGCGTATACGTCCAATAAAGAAATAACTTTAACGACTTCGTTATTAGCTTCCAAAAACTCAAACAAAACTTCGTCATCGGACAATTGCCCGACGAATTTAGAAAAATCTATTTTATCCTTTACGGCGTCGTATTCTTTTTCCCATTCTTCTTCCGAAGCGTAAACGTCGGAAGTTTTCCATTTGTATTTTTCTTCTATTTCACTTCTTTTTTTCATTTTTTACCTAAAAATAAACAATACTCCCAACGTATTTTCCCCGCAATGACAAGTTATAGTCGAACTTGCGTCAACGTCGTAAATTTCTTTAAAAGTAAACAATTCTCTTACTTTTTCCGTAATTTTTTGAACGGACTCGCTATCCATAGGACTATGCGTAATCAAACAAACGGAGTCGTCGTAGTTAGGATATTTTTTCTTTAAGTCTTCGGCATATTTTGCCATACATTTTAATACGTTACCGAAATACTTGCCGTCGGATTTAAGTTTCCCGTTAACCATAGCGATACTCGGGTGAATTTTTAAAATTTTAGCCCCGTAGTACTGCATTGACGTACATCTTCCGCCCTTATACAAAAAGTCCATAGTGTCAACGACGAAAGACAAATTAACTTTCTCTCTAATAGAAATTATTTCGTCTTTTATATGTTCCGCTCCGTAACCTTCGTTTCTCAATTTTACGGCTTTCATTACCATAAGACCTATCCCGCCCGATAAAGATTTTGTGTCAATACAGAAAACTTTACCTTCATACTTTTTGCTTGCTTGCTCGGCGTTATTATAGGTACTGGAAGCTCCCGAAGATATGCTGAAAGATACGACTTCGTCATATTCTTTTAAGAGCTCCTCGAAACATTCTTCAAACTCAACGCCCGTTATTGCAAAAGTTTTGGGCATAACGTTTTTCTCTCTAACCTTTTTTAATAATTCAACCGAAGATATTCCGTTAGTATATTCTTCGTCTCCTATCGAACAGCCGATATTCAACACCTTTATATCGTTGTCCTCAGCATAACCGTTAGGTAAATCGCAAGAGGAATCCACAACTATCGCAACTTTATTTTTTTTATCCATTTCGTTTTCTCTCCATTTTTTATTTAAAAATCTTTTTAAGGTACCCGAACGTAAAAAGATTGAAGAAAATCTTATACCTTTTCGTACCCTTATTTTTTATTACCCATTGCGGAACAACTCCCGCAATATCTTTATAATTCAAAAAACCGAACGACCTGCTATCTAAACTTACTTCTCTGTTGTCTCCCAACACAAAAATTTTTCCGCTCGGAACTTCCCATTCTCTTTCTTCGTTTTCTTCGTTAGAAAAAACCACGTAGCTTTCGTCCAATTTTACAAAATCTTCTTGTCCGCCGTACGAAACCCAAACGCTTCCGTCGACGCCTATTTTAACTTTATCTCCGCCCACGGCTATTAAACGCTTAATGATAGGCTCCGTTCCTTTTCGGTTAATAACTATTACGTTTCCCCTTTTAGGCTTCTTTCTTTTATTCACTAAAACGTAATCCCCGTCCGATAAAGTCGGCGTCATAGAAGTTTGAGAAACTTGATAATCTTTATAAACGATTCTCAAAATCAGAAACGACGACAAAATAATAATTAAAATAACGAGAATAATAGAAATTATAATATCTAATATTTTACGTTTTTTTCGTTGCCCCATCGGCTCGTTTAATTCTTCCATTTAATACACCAACACGTTATTAACTATAAATTTTCCGGACGAATAAAAAGAAAAAGCGTATATGGTCGAATTATCTTTAATAGACTTTCCGCTATCCGACCTAAAATCGTCGAATCTAATACAGAAATTCTGCCACACTTTCGCACCTTTTACTTTTATATTGTATTTATAATGAACTTCTTTGCCGTTTTCATCACAAAAAATACCGACTATAAACTCAACGAACGAAGGACAATACAAATCGAATTTTATACTGTTGAAATTATCGAGAAGATTGTTGTACTCCGTAATTTTATAAGTAACTAATCCGTTTTTACTATAAGCCCCCTTTATGTTAAAAGGACCTTCCGAAATAATTACTCCGTCGTCACCGTAGAAAAGCCCCGCAACGACTTCGCTTTCTATCGCGCGACTTATAAACGTATTGTCGTTTTTGTTTCCCGTGAAAAGCGGAGCCATAAGTTTTTTGGGATGATTGCCTATTTTTTTAGTAATAATAGGAGAACAGAATTCCGCTTCGCTTATATATTTAACGGTTAAAAAAGCCGTTACGGTATCACTAAACTCCTTTTCGTCAACAACGAAAAACTCGTCTTTCCCCTCGTAAACCAACGCCCAATTCTTTTTATATCCTTCGCTTTCGCCACTGCTTAAATTAAGTTTAAAGCTTTCGACTCTGTCAATCTCACCAACAACGAAATCAAAACGAATAAAACCGTCTTTTAAAGTTATTTCAAGCGACGGCGAAGCTTCCGGCATAAACACATTATCGCCTTTTAAATACTTTTTTAAAAAGGTTTCGCAACTTAAAATGCTTTGTTTAAACAAATATAGCTGTTGCCCTGCGGAAAACATAAAAAATTTGTCGCCTTTTGTCCTTAAAATCGTTTCGGAACAGTCTTCGCAAACAAATTCTTTCGAATTTGTAGCCGTAAAATAAATTATCGGACAGTTGCAGTACGGAGCATAGCTTTCTGCGTCAATTCCCGCAACGAACATTCTTTTTTCGTTAGAAAGCAATGCGTTGTCTTTATCGTTTATATCCTTATACGCCGTCCAACCTGCGCCGAAAAAGTCTACGAAACAGTCGACGTTTTCGTTTAAACTCATCCAGCAAACGTCTGCGCCTTCTTTTACCCCGACTAACGCAACCGAAACGGCGTTAAGCTCGCTTTTGGCGTAAACGACGGTATACCTTACAACGCTTGCCCATTCATACCAACAAGTATTTTTAACGTTGTCTTTAACGCTATACTTATCGTTTTGAGAAAAAACGTAATCAGCATAATTTATCTGTTGCGGATAACGAGTAAAATTACCTTCAGAAACGCCGTCGTTTCCCTTTAAGTCGGGCATTATCACCCCGTAACCCATACTAACGAAAATTTTAATCAACTCAAAGTTAATATTTTCCGACGGGTCGCCTACGATTACAACGAAATTTCTAATCGGAAAATTTTGCGGACAAGCCACGGTGCAGAAAATCCTCACCTGAGAATCCCCCACGCTTCTGCCTGAAAAATATATGTTTTTTGTTTCAACTCCGTCAAAACAAAAAGACGAGATACAACTTTCCATAAAAGAACGTTCTACCACAAAGTCTTTCCATAACGAAATAGGAGTTAGTATACTGTTTTCGCTCATATATATTATAATTATAGTAATTTAAAAAATATTTGTCAAGGATAACGCAAACAAAAAGCCCGTACGGCACTTTAAATGATTTTTTAAAAATTAATTTTAATTATTTATGCTTTTCGTAAAAATTTATAAAATCATTTATTTTATCGGTGATTTTAGTTATTTTTATGATAGATAAATATTTTTTTTAGTTTTAATTTTTTTGCAAAAAAAGCTCTTTTTCTTGCTTTTTAAAAAGATTTATATTATTATATAACTACTGTTTTATACAGAATAAGATTTTAGGAACCGCACGAAAAATGTCATTTTGTTCTTATTCGCAAGACTACAAAAAAAATTCGGTAACGCCCATAGATAATAATTTTATTTACGATTACCTTCCGCTTGCCGACGGAACCGCAATAAAGGTGTACCTTGCCACTCTACTGCTTGCCTCCGACAATAAGGATTGTTCGCTAGAAACTTTCGCGGAATTTTTGTCGCTGACAACGGATGAAGTAATTTCCTCTTATAGATTTTGGGAACAATACGACTTAATTAAAATCGTTTCGGTTGAACCGTTTAAAATTCTTATTTGCGACGTTCCTAAACTATCGACAAAGCCGGCAAAGATAAAACTTGAAAAATATTCCGATTTTACGTCTTCCCTGCAAGCGTTAATACCGCAAAGAATGATTTCAGTCAACGAATATTCGCAATACTTTCAGATTATGGAAAACAATAAAATTTCCCCCGAAGCATTGCTTATGATTATAAAATATTGCGTTGATTTAAAGGGAAACGATATAGGATACAGATACGTTTTAACCGTTATAAAAGACTTTATCTCAAGAGGACTTACCACTTTCGATTCTATCGACAACGAACTTTCGCAATACGTTTTACAAAGCAGTAACGTTGCAAAAATTATTTCTTCTTTAGGATTAAAACGCAAAGTTGAAATAGAAGACGTTCGTCTTTACGATAAATGGACTAAATCTTTCGGTTTTTCCGAAGAAAGCATATTTTTTGCGGTTAAATCTTTAAAAAAAGCTAGAATAGAAAAATTGGATTCCTTTTTGACAGAGCTTTACACTTATAAACTATTCTCTGTCGAAGAAATAAAAAACTATTTGGAAAGAAAGGAATTCTTGCGTGATTTGACGCTAAAAATAAATAAAGCCGTTTCCGTTTACTATGAAGTAATAGACACCGAAATCGACACTTATACTTCCGTTTGGGTCAATATGGGGTTTGACGAACAAGCTTTGCTATTCCTTGCTCAATACTGTTTTAAAAGCGGAAAAATGAAAATTGCCTTTATGGACGAGCTTGTTAAATCTCTTTACCAAAAAGGCGTTGTTTCGTTTGAAAGCATAATTAACTATTTCGAAGCGTTAAACAAAGAAAACGACTACATAATTAAACTATTTAATCTTTCGGGAATAACGAGAACACCCGTACAATGGGACAGAGACAATTTGTCTTCTTGGAAAAGTTGGGGCTTTGACGAATCGATGATTGAAAAAGCTTTCTCGATGGCGTTAGGCAAAACAAACCCCGTTTCGTACGTAAATACGATTTTATCCGATTGGAAAAACAAAAACGTTTTTTCTATCGATAAAATTCCCGCTTTAAGCGAACCGAAAAAGAATCCTGCGGTTAATTTTGAAAACCAAAGAGAATATTCTCAAGAGTATTTTGACAGTCTTATAACCAAAATTTCGGAGATTAAAATATGATAAACGACCACTCGATAAGCGATTTAACTTTTGAAAGAATAAAAAAAAGACGGCAGAAAGCCGAAAATCGCTTTTACGAGAAAATTGCTTTTCGTGAAAACGAACAATATAACGAATTGACTTCTCGTATAAATAAAATAAACAGGTTAATAGGAAAAGCCCTTTCCGAAGGTAAAGACTATAAAAACCTTTCAAAAGAAAAAAAAGAATTAGAACAAAAAAGAAACCGACTTTTTCCCGAAACGCTTTCGTCACCCGAGTATTTTTGTAAAAAATGTAACGACACGGGTTACGTTAACGGAAAAACTTGCGAATGTTTTAAAAAGCTTTACAGCGAATTGCTATGCGAAAAATTAGGAATACCCTCGCAAGAAAAAGCAACTTTTGAGAAAGAAACGCTTTCGAAAAAAGTGCCCACTTTAGGCAACACTTATATTAAATATTCGAACTTGGATTTTCCCGATATTGTTTCGTCTGTTTTTATAGGTTTATGCGGAACGGGAAAAACCTATTTGGCAGAATGTATTGCAAGTAAATTCGAACAAGAAAAAAACGTTCTTTTTTTATCTGCATTTAACTTAAACAATATTTTGGTAAAATATCACTCTGCCCCCGTCGAAGAAAAACCTTTTTATTTTTCGACACTGACGGAATGTGATTTATTGATTATAGACGATTTAGGCTCGGAACCAATTTACAATAAAGTCACGGTAGAATACCTATTTACGTTATTCGAAGAAAGACGAAAAAACGGCAACCCCTTTATCGTTACGACTAACCTTAATTTAAGCGAAATTCTTTCCAGATACGGCGAAAGAGTTTTTTCAAGACTCGTTCAAAAGGGAAAAACAGATATTATTCGTTTTGATTGCGCAAATTTAAGAAATATTTAATTTTTAGGAGATTACTATGTATCCAGACCCGATTTTTTTAAACGTGAACCTTTACGGAATAATGATTGCAATAGGCTTGCTATTTGCATTCGGCGTGCTATTCTTTTATTCTAAAATGAAAAATATCGATACGTCCATTACAGATTTTATTCTCTACGACGGCGTTGTGTCGATAATTGCGGGATTCGGTTTTGCGGGTTTATTTCAAGCTCTGTACAACTATATCGAAGACCCTTCCGTTGGGTTTAAATTTAACGGAATAACGTTTTTAGGCGGTTTCGTGGGCGGAGCGGGAATTTTTTTGGCAATATATTTTATTTTTAGAAAAAGATTAAAAGGAAAACTTATAGACAGCTTGTCCGTTATTCCATGCGCAATTTTAATAGGCCACGCATTTGGCAGAATGGGTTGCTTTTTTGCGGGCTGTTGCTACGGAAAAGAAACGTCGTCCGCATTGGGCGTACATTTTAAATACGTCGACGGTAAAGTTATTCCTACAAATTTATATGAAGCAATTTTCTTGTTTATTTTATTCGGCGTTTGCTCTTTTCTCTATATAAAGTACAACTTTAAATATAATCTGCCCGTTTACTGTATAGGCTACGGAACGTTTAGATTTATAATCGAATTTTTCAGAGGCGACGACAGAGGTAAATTATTTAAATTTCTTTCACCCTCTCAATTCTGGTCGATACTTATGGTAATAGCGGGAATAGTGCTTATTTTTGCATTAAAACCTTTATATATTAAGCGAGAAAAAGAACTTAAAGAACAAGTAACCTCTAAATCGGACACAACCGAAAACTCTGTTGCTTAACGAAAAATAAATGAAAAATTTAATACGGTAAGGCGTAAACCTTACCGTATTTTTTTAATCTGAAAATTTATAAATGCTTTTCGTAATATCCGCAAAATCATACATCACGTTACCGTCTTTATTTTTTACGTCCTTTTTAGCAAAAAGTTTATATTTATAAACACTGTCTAAATGTTCTTTCTTACTGATAAAATTATCAACCTGCAAGCTAAAACGCTCAAACATTCCCGAAATCTTTCCTTCGGCGTCGTCAAACTCGGAATTGTCTTTAACCGAATATATTCTAAAATCGTCGCCGTACATCCAATAATATTCGTTTGTTTTTTCATCGAAATAATACCATTT
>CAZRMT010000001.1:0-9417 GCA_964601265.1 uncultured Christensenella sp. | reverse complement strand
CGTCGCCGTACATCCAATAATATTCGTTTGTTTTTTCATCGAAATAATACCATTTTCCCGCCGAGGACATAAACATATTATCCGTAATTATTCCCGACTCCATCGAATAAAAGACTGCTCTATCCACGTCGCCATACTCCGCAAAAACGGACTGCCCTTGATAAAGATTCATATTAAAGGAATATCCGAATAAATCGAGCAAAGTCGGTACCGTATCGTAAGGCGATGACCACCTTTGTATTTTTAAACAACCGTTTTCGTCCTTTTTTAAATACTCACATTTATTCTCGTCGATTTTCGCCGATATTTTAGAGGCGTAGTCAAACGCTTCGTAACCTAAATTATTTCCGTAATCTATGGCGGAAACGCTTAAATTCATACTTCCATCGTACATTATAAACGGAACGTAATATAAATCCGTCTTATAAAACTCGAAATAATCGTATCCTCTAAGATAATAGTTTTGATTGCTGTAATATCCGTCGTGGTCGGCAAATAACACTATCGTAGTATTTTCAAGCAAGTTATTTTCGTCAAGATAGACCATCAACTCGTGAAGCCCTCTGTCTAAATCCATATACGCCGCTTGATATTGCTTGTACCTCAAATAACACTCTTGCCACGCTTTAGAATTTTCTTCTAAAACGTCAGTTATATTCGGAAACAACTCTTTAAAGTGTTCAACGGTTATTTTATCGTAATAATCACAGAAGAAATCGTTTGTTTCGCTATCATTCCTAAATCTATTTCTTTCTTGTTCGTCGGTCGAGTTCGTGTAATCCCAAAAACCTAAATCGTGTTTATTGGCATAATCGATTAAATCGTCGTAGTTGCCGTGCATACACATCGTGGTATAAAAAGTCATAAAGCCGTCGCCGTCTTTTTTGTCGGTTATTTTACTTTTCATCACCTTTAACGCTTCGTAATCGGATTCAAAATCATAAAAATCCGTTGCGTTTTCTTTATGATTAACAAAGCCGTCCTCTTTAGACATTTCTTCGTAAAAATACAGATTATCGAAACCTAAAGCGTGGTGAGTATATTTACGATTATAAAACTCGCTAACGTTATTGTGCATATAAGAGGTATTGTATCCGCTCCTTTGAAAAACGGAAGGCAAAGAAAACGGATAATCGTCGGAAGTAGAAGACTTTAACTTTTCTTGTAAATTACAGTCGGTCGGAAAACTACCGAGCATAGATATTGCTTCCGATTGGTTGGTTTTGTTTTTGCTTATGTATTTATCGTTTGTAATACCTTGATTGGCTAACGCATACAAAGTCGGCGTTAACTCTTCGTCTATCCCGTACCATTCAGCCGATTCCATCATAACCATTATAAGGTTGTTTCCGCTATAAGCCCCCGTATAAGCAGTATACGGTTGCCCGTTTTTACAAGACATACCGCTACCGCCGGTATCGTTATTCGACAAAAACTCGTTGGCCTCGTTTAGTGCGCTCACTATTTCGTCGTTAGACTTTAAATCGAGGAAATTGATAAAATTCTTATAATAAAACGAAAAAGTTCCAAACTTTTTAAAAGCCTTTAACTTAAACGCATAATCCATATCTTCATAAAGGGTTTTATCGTCTTTAAAATAATAAGCCGAGTCTTCCTTCGAGGGAGAATAAAGATTTGCGCAAACGTAACCGTAAAACGAACCGAGTAAGATTTGGCAAACCATAAACACTACGAACGAAGTTGCAAGCACTCTCGTTTTTATTACCGTTTTAACCCTAATACGTCTTAAATACAAAAGCAATGAAAATTCTGCCAAAACTATCAATACAAGCGCAACCAAAAACGGCCACGAAACGTATTCGTTGGTAAAAACGCCTGCAACCGCAGTAGTTGAAAACAAATCGCTAAAAGTAAAAACCACACGCAACATTGCGTCGTTATTCATTGCTTGATTAACAAAACTAAGCGTTGCCTGTATCGCAAGCAAAAGAATAATAATAACGGCTTCTACCTTAAACGACGGTATTATAAAAATAAACATTGCTATAAGTCCGACCATAAGAATATCGAACCAATAGTATTCAGCAAAAACCCCTAATCCCATTACGTTGAAGGTTATAAACTCCATAAATAACGCAAGAAACATATAACTTGCAACGTATATGAGTTTTTTCAAAAAAACGTCTCTCATTTCAATGTTCGATTTTACTCGAAGAACTCCTTATATATTGCTCTAACGCTATTTTCAAAATCACAATTATCAACGCCGATTATTATGTTTAATTCGCTTGAACCTTGGTCTATAAGTTTTAAGTTGATATTGTTATCGGCAAGCGACTTAAACAACCTTGACGCCATACCCGTTTTACCCGAAATACCGTGTCCGACCGTAGCTATCAACGCAACGTTTTCAACAACGGATAAAAAGTCGGGTTGTACGGTTTCTCTCAATCCGCAAATTAATTCGTTTAACACGCCGTTTTTAACGGATTCGCTGGCAACGACTATAGACAAAGTATCTATTCCCGTAGGAATGTGTTCTATGGATATATCGAAATTTTCAAACACGGTGAGAACTTTTCTTAAAAAGCCGACTTCCGTATTCATCATAGATTTTTCGATGGTAATAACGGAGAAGTTCTTTTTTCCCGCTATACCCGTTACGGGCAAGTCGTGAGGAACGTATTTATCCCTCGGAACGATTAAAGTACCCTCGTCTTCGGGGCGGAAGGTGTTTTTAATGTTAATGGGAATATTCCCCTTTTGCGCAGGCATAATAGAGTCGGTATGAAGAACCATAGCCCCCATATACGAAAGCTCCCTTATTTCCGCATAAGTAAGTTGAGAAATGGCTACGGGATTATTTACAATCCTCGGGTCGCAAGCCAAAAATCCGCTAACGTCCGTCCAGTTTTCGTAAACGTCAGCCTTTACTCCCCTAGCTATTATACTGCCCGTTATATCGCTTCCGCCACGGGAAAACGTTTTAATTTTTCCGTATGCGTCTTTTCCGTAAAAACCGGGGATAACGGCATTTTCTAAATTGCCAAGCTTTATGGTAACTTTATCGTTGGTGTATTCGGAATTTAGATTTCCGTTGCTTGCAAACCTTATCATATCCGCACTGTCCACGAAGTTATAATTCAAAACTTTAGACATAATGACGGCAGAAATATATTCTCCTCTCGACAAGGTAAAATCAAGCGAACACTCTTTGTCGATTTGCTGTTCTATACCGTCGAAAAAGTCCTTAACGTCTAAATCTATTTTCATTTCGTTAACGATTTCGGTATATCTTTCTCTTATGGGCGCAAAAGCCTTTGCGCAAGTGCCCGTATCTCTTACGGCGTAAAAACAACCGTATAAAATGTCGGTAACCTTAATATCGTCTTTAAATCTTTTGCCCGCCGCGGAAACGATGATAAATTTTCTTTCCGAATCCGACTTAATAATATCAGCCACTTGTTTAATGGACTGAACCGTTGCCATTGACGTTCCGCCAAACTTACATACTTTCATATTTGCCTCTTTTAATGATTTATCGTTACGAATGCGATAAGCGTTACCGCAAGCGTTAAAATAGTTGCTATAAAAATCTTTAAAAATCCGTTAATTTTACGTTTTCCGTCGTTTCTGTGTCCCATATTATCTCTCCGAAATCAATTCAAGTTTATAATAGTTAGAAAGCGTTTCTCGCAATTTGTCGCTATCGGCGTATCTCTCGATTTTCCCGCCCCTAGCGATACTTATAATACCGTTCTCTTCCGACACGATAATCGAAATAACGTTTATAGCTTCGGTAATACCGATACCCGCTCTATGTCTGGTTCCTAAATCCTTGGGAATATTTACTTGTTGAGATAAGGGCAAAAAACAACCTGCGTATTTTATTTCTTTACCCTTTATTATCATTGCCCCGTCGTGTAAAGGCGTTTTCGGGAAAAATATGCTCTCTATAATCTCGCTCGAAATTTCGCTGTTTATTAAAACACCGCTTTCTAATATGCTGGAAGGCATATTATTATCCGAAAGAATTATGAGCGCCCCTATATTGCTTTTGGACATATTTTGCAAGGCGATTATTATTTCGTCTATACATTCCCCCGCGCTTTTAGTCGCATTGGATTTGTCGTTTTTAAAAAGCTTGTTTTCCTTGCTGATAAGCGAAAGTCCCCAAAAATCTCTTTTTATCTCCTTTGCATACAGCACCGTGGAAAACAAAATAAAAAAACACACGAAAAGCAAAAAATAAATTTTATCTATTCCTTGCACAATGGTAATATACGATAAGCCGACGACGAACGCAATAAAAATGCCGAGCAGAACGTACGCCTTATTCCCTATCAAAAACTGTATTACGCAAAAAAATAATATAAGCATCAAAACGATTTCGACAATATCTATCGCTCCGAAGTTCTTAAATGCGTTTTTAAATGCCTGTACTACGTTGTCCATAGTCTTTCTCCAAACAAGTTGATTATTAATATTATACACTCTTTATTATATAAAATAAAGCGTTTTGCCGATTATTTCTCGTAACGGTCAATAGATTTTTACTTTTAGCCGAATTAACGAGTTACAATACCGAATACGGAAAGCCAAAGCGCTTCGTTTACGTCTAATTTTCCGCTTTTAATGCGTTCGTCGTAAACAAAAAATCTATCTAAAATTTCCTTTAACGACTTTGCGGGAAATTTTAACGCCAACGAAACGGTTTTTTTGACCGCATACTCTTTTATTCCGAAAAGACGAACTAATTCGTCAATGCTATTCGGTTTAAGCCGACAATAAAAAAGCCTTTTAAAATGATTGTATATAGAAAAAAACAACCTTTGCGGAGGCTCGTTTTTATTTATCATATCCGTTAAAACGCCGTAAGCCTTTTTTATCCGTTTGTTTGCGATATGGTCGGTGAGTTCGTAAATTTTAAAATCGTCGTCCTTGGTGACGAGTTTTTCAATATCCGAAATTTCAACCACGCCTTTTCCCTTACAAAAAGCAGAGAGTTTTTTAAGCTCGCCGTCTATTTTATAAGAATCCGCCAAACAATAATCGCAAATAGTCTGCGCTTCTTCTCTTCCGCACTCTATACCCTCTTGTTTTAATGATTTTTTTATATAAGAAAGTACGAAGTTTTCGTTTTTAGAACAGTCGACTACTACGAAAGGCAATTTCTTTAAACACTCGCATTTGTTCGTATTCGACACGATTAAAACCGAATAATCGTTTTTTTGTAAATACTCGTCTAGTTTTTTTACCTCTTGCGACTTCGGGTAAAACTCTTTTACGCAAACGATACGCTTTTCACTTAAAAAAGGCGCCGTTTCGAGTAAAGATATTATTTCGTTTTCGCTAACGTCGCTTTCTAAAAAGGAAAAATCCATATCACTACAATTAAAAGCCTCTTTTAAAGAGTTAACGGCACGATTATGTAAAAAGGAATCTTCCCCTTCGAAATAATATCCGTGAGAATTTTTTTCGCTCGACAAAAAAGAAACGTAATCCAAATCTTTTCTCCTAAAAAATTAAAAATAATAAGAATATAATAATAAAAATTAAGCAAAAAATAAGTTTTTTTGTTTTATCTAAATTTATCAAATCTCCACCGACGAGTACGCCCGAATAGTAGAATACCTCGCCGTAACCGAAAGACCGACCGCTAACAATCCAACGCTCGGGTTTGGTAAAACTTAAAATACGATTTATACCTATTAGAGCTTTATCGGCAAGGAAAAACACTGCCTTTAATTTTATAACGAAACTTGCCACGAGCGTTAAAATTAAACCGAGAAAAATTACGTATATTATCGGAATAATTACAAGATTATATAGGAAAGAAACGGGTGAAAAATAACCGAATACTTTCATCATAACGGGTAAAGTCGTTATACAAGACGATAAGCTGACAGAAACTGACGAACTTATTTTTTCGGGAATGAATTTTAACAGACGTTTAAAGGGATTTGCTAAAATTATTATTCCCAAAACCGATAAATACGACAGCTGAAATCCCACGTTGAATATCGAAAAAGGATTTACCGAAAGCAATACCGCCATACTTATGAGCATTGCGTTTAAAATATCGTATTTTCTACCGAAGCTTTTACATAGAAGCAATACCGAACACATAATAACCGCCCTTAAAGAAGACGCGGTAAAATTACATATTCCGCTGTAAAAAGTCAGCACGGCGATAATAAATACGGTTTTGTAAATAGGTTTTACGGGTATTTTAGCCGTTAGCTTGTTTAAAAAGTGAGCTATAAAAGAAATATGCAGTCCCGAAACGGAAAAAACGTGCGCAATGCCCGCAAATTTATATAGGCTCTTTGCCTCTTGCGGAATAAAACTAGTGGTTCCCGTAAGCATTGCGTATGCAATCCCCGCAACGCTTTTATCCATATTGGAAAACAGTACGTTTTTTATATATACATTACACTTTTCGAATGCGTTAAGCTTGCTCCCCAGATATTCAACGTTCTCTATGGCGACGGAGGACGAATAGGTTATCCCCTCGTACAACAGCGACGGGTTGTTTTTTGAAAACGCCCTTACAACGGTAGAATAAAATCCGATTTTATCGCCAAGTTCGATAGCGTTTCCGTTTTCAACGTAAACGTAGAGCGAAGTATTTACGAGTTTATAGTCGTACTCTATCGTGGCGCCACCTAATTTTACGCACACGTAATCTTCGTAATACGCGATTGACTTAACTTTTCCGCTAATATAGTACACATTATCCGACGAAAGACTTAAAGACAAATAATGTTCCAGCAAAAACCGATACAATAGCACGGAAAAAGTAAACAGTACCGCAAAAACGGCAAGCGAAACGATAAGCCTCTTTTTCTCTGAGTAAAAGAAAAAGACGAATAACCCCACGATTGCGACGTCTAAAAGTATGATTTCGTAATTTTCGGAATAAAAATATCTGCTCGTCAATATTCCTAACAGAATTCCCGTTATTAGCGGATAAGAAAACCGAAAATTCATCAGTTTTTTCATATCTTATACGTTTCGTTTACGTGTGATATTATATAGTCCCCGAAAGCTTCGTTTTTTATTTCGACATCAGAAACTTCGGGGTTTAAATGCGTAAGAATGACTTTTACTTTATGTTTTTCCCCTAGTTCGCAAACTCTTTTTACGCTCATATGCGGTCTTGATAAATCGCCGTTTTCACGCAAAAAACAACTATCGCATAAAGCGCTGTCGCAAACGGAAAACAAGTCCTCGATTTCCGCAAAATAATTCGTATCGGCAGTATATAAAAACCTTTTGCCGTCCTCTTCAACCATACTAGAATACGTTAAAACGGGGTGATTCGTTTGTTTAAAAGTTATTTTCGTATCGCCTATTAAAACGGCGTCGAACGAAGAATAGTATTTAACGTCAAAACCCTTACCCTCAAAATCTTGCGTAAAAGGGGTTTTTTCGGGGAAAAATAATTGTGTTTTTTTACTTTTATGCGACTGTATATAATACAAGAATACGCCTAAATCGGCAACATGGTCGTAATGTAAATGCGAAATAATAATTGCGTCCACGTCGGACGGATTATCGTTTTTTAGTAAATTGGCAAAAGCTCCGCTCCCCATATCGAAAATAATTTTCTTTCCCTCGTTCGTTTGCAATAAATAAGAACTCGTCGCTCCGTTTTTTGCGGGATAAGGTCCGTTATTGCCTAGTATAGTAAGTATCATATCGTTTCCCTTTTGAGTATAATTTCTTTTTAATAAATTTACCATAAAAACCACCCTTTGTCAACGCCGAAACCGTTATTTATTAGCTATACAAACTAAAAAAATAGGTCACCCTAAAAGGTAAACCTATTTCAATCTTTTTAAGTTTTATTTTTTGTTATATTTTTTCCTTTTTGCCGATAACATAGCGTTTTTTCATATCAAGAACAAAGAAAACCATAGTACCGATAAACAACATAATAGAAATATATTGTGAGGTTGATAATAAATATACTCCTCTTTCTAAATCGTTTCTGAAAAATTCTAATATAAACCTAATTATAGAGTATGAAAAAATATACGTGTACGCAGATAATTTTTTTTGCGGAACTTTTAAAACCTCAATTTCACATGCAATAAAAATAAGAATAAGACAAATTGCCTCGATTAATTGCACGGGAAGTAAAGGGGTATCAAGAGGCGTATTAGGATTAGCGCTAAATTTATACACAACGGAAAAACCGTAATTTACACTCTTACCGAAACAGCAACCCGAAAAAAGACAACCGATACGCCCTAGCGCATGCCCTAGCGGAACTCCCGAAGCAAACAATTCGCAATAGTCATGAAAAGACAGTTTAAACGCTTTACAATAGACAAAAAGTCCAAAAATTCCGCCAAGCAATCCGCCGTAAAAAACAAATCCGTTTTTCATAATATGTAACAGGGATAAATGGTTTTCAATAATAATTTTGAGAGAAGTTATTATAGAAAGCACTTTAGCGCCTATTATCCCGCCTATTCCCGCAAAAACACCACCATACGCAACTTCCCATTTATCTATATTTAATTTTTTTGTATTGTAAAGAGAAATTAGTACGGCAACCGCAAACCCTACAACAAACAAGATTCCGTAATACGGGATTTCTTTCCCAAACAACTTAAAATAGCTACTTTTAATAATAATCATTTTTTCCTCCAAAAAAAACACCGCACAAGTCGAAGAACCCTTCAAAATGTGCGGTATTTTAAATTTTTGCCGTATGTATTATTTTTCTTACTTAAAGAACTGCCGCTGCACAAATAACACAAAGCCCGCAAGTAAAGAACGTAATAGCCGTGAATACCGTAGCAATAATACCAACAACTAAACCTGCAGTACCCAACGCACCGGGTCTCTTTTTACGAGAAACAGCCGAAAGAACTAAACCTGTTACAGCAACGGGAAGACCGAAAACACAGCACCAAGCCGAAACCCAGTTACCTATGACTCCCATCAGTAAACCTACCAAGCTTAATACAAATCCTGTAATTGCCATTGAACCAACCTCCTTTTGTATTTTATGTACATTATATACCAAATTTTTTGGTATGTCAACATTTTTTTTAATATTTTTACTACAATATTTTGTTATGATTATTAAATTTGCCGACAATTTGAAAAGTTTAAGAATTAATTCAAAAATGACGCAACAAGAACTTGCCCAACTGTTAAACGTGGATCAACGGACAATAAGCGCTTGGGAAAATAAAATTTGTGAACCCGACTTTGAAACTCTAGCAAACATTTGTGAAATTTTCGATGAAGATTTTAACGATATCTTAACTTAAAAAATTATTATGTGAATTCACATATGATTTAATTATTTAATCCAAATACTTGATTTTAGTAAGCTACGCATATATAATCATAACAGATGATTTTAACGGAGAAATATCATGACTTTTAATTACGACGTATTGGTGGCAGGTTCGGGTCCGTCGGGAATTGCTT